>NZ_KB906357.1:0-210585 GCF_000381305.1 Thioalkalivibrio sp. ALE16 | reverse complement strand
TGTCGCCTTCCCGTAAATTCGGTCCATTGAAAACTGGAGGTCTCCGGGCACACTAGAGCCAAAGGAGGCCGAGATGCGCAAGAGTCGGTTTACGGAAAGCCAGATTGTTCAGACGCTGAAGCAGGTCGAAGGCGGCCGGAAGGTGAAGGACGTGTGTCGGGAGATCGGGGTCTCTGAAGCGACCTACTACCAGTGGAAGTCGAAATACGGCGGCATGGAGGCAGCCGACGTCCGACGGTTGAAGGAGCTGGAGGACGAGAACAACCGGCTCAAACGGATGTATGCCGAGCTGGCCCTGGAGAACACGGCCCTGAAGGACGTGATCACAAAAAAGCTCTGAGCCCGGACGAGAAGCGCCGTGTGGTCACTGCGTTGACGCAGGAACACGGGCTGAGTCAGCGCCGGGCCTGTCAGGCGGCAGGGGCTGCGCGGTCGGTGGTGCGGTATCGCAAGCAACCGGACCGGGACGATGCGGTGATCGCGCTTCTGCAGGAGCTGGTGGAGCGCTATCCGGAGCGGGGCTTTGGCAAGCTGTTCAAGCTGATCCGGCGTCGGGGCATGCCCTGGAACCACAAGCGGGTCTGGCGCGTGTACTGCGCCCTGAAGCTGAACCTGCGGCGCAAGGGCAAGCGCCGTTTGCCACCACGGGAGCCACGGCCCCTGGCGTCGACCGAAGCCCCGAACGTGGGATGGTCAGCGGACTTCATGTCGGATGCGCTATGGGACGGACGGCGCTTCCGCACCTTCAACGTCGTGGATGACTTCAACCGGGAAGCGCTGGCCGTGGAGATCGATCTGAACCTGCCCGCACCCCGTGTGATCCGGGTGCTGGAGCGTATTGCCGCCTGGCGGGGCTATCCGCAGCAGCTCCGGCTGGACAATGGCCCCGAGTTCGTCTCGGCCGCGATCGCCGACTGGGCCGAACAGCGCGGCGTGGAACTGAGCTTCATCCAGCCGGGCAAACCGATGCAGAACGGCTTCATCGAACGGTTCAACGGCAGCTACCGCCGTGGGGTCCTGGATCTCTACGTCTTCCGAACGCTGACCGAAGTCCGGGAACACACCGAGCAGTGGCTGCAGGACTACAACGAAACCATCCCTCACGAGTCGCTGGGGGACCTGACGCCGGTCGAATACCGGCAGCTACACCACCCGGAAACCTCTAGTTATGCGTGGACCTAATCCGGGGAAGTGGACACGCTAACCGCGCCACCGTAGACCCGATGAAAAAGCCCGGTCCCCGTCAAGGGGCCGGGCTTTCTTGTGTCGGGCCCATGCCTGCACTGAGGCACGCGGGCCGAACGGTCCCTCATTCCAGGCGGCCGGTCTCCTGCGCCAGCGCGCGCAGCGCCTCGGTCTGTCCCTCGGGCAGCTGACTCCAGTCAAAGCGCCAGGTCCAGTTGCGTTCGTCCACCGTACCGGGAATGTTCGTGCGCGCCTCCGAACCCAGTTGCAGGGCATCCTGCATCGGCAGAATCGCGAGCTGTGCCGGAGAACGGCAGGCCGCACGAATCAGCGGCCAGGGCATCTCCTCGGCCCCGCCCTCGTCCAGCGTTGCGATCACGTGCTGCTGCAGGGACGGCTCCAGAGAACGGAACCAGCCCAGCGTGGTGTCGTTGTCGTGGGTGCCGGTATACACCGCGCTCAGTTCGTCATGATTCGCCGGCAGGTACGGGTTGTCCGGCCCACCCTCGAAGGCGAACTGCAGGATGCGCATGCCCGGCAGATCGAAGCGCAGGCGCAGGGCGGTCACCTCCGGCGTGATCACGCCGAGGTCCTCGGCCAGCAACGGCAGCACGCCGAGACGGGTCTGAAGCTGTTCGAAGAAGTCCGCGCCCGGCCCCGGCACCCAGTGCCCCTGCGTGGCATCCGGCTCGCTCGCCGGCACCGCCCAGCTGGCCTCGAAGCCGCGGAAGTGATCAATGCGCACGGCGTCTACCGTCTCCAGGGTCCAGCGCAGCCGCTCCACCCACCAGTCGTAGCCGCGTTCGGCAAGGCGGTCCCAGCGGTAGTGCGGGTTGCCCCAGCGCTGCCCGGTCTCGGAGAAGTAGTCCGGTGGCACGCCGGCCACGGTCAGCGGGTGCCCTGTGTCGTCCAGATCGAACAGGTCACGGTGGGCCCAGACCTCGGCCGAGTCGTGCGCCACGAAGATCGGCATGTCGCCCAGGATCAGGATGTCCCGTGCGCGGGCATGCTCGCGCACGTCCTGCCATTGATCGAACAGCACAAACTGGGCGAAGCGTACCGCCTCCAGCTCCCGGGCCGCATCGACCTCCACAGCCGCCAGGGCATCCGGATCGCGGTCACGCAAGGCGGCCGGCCATTCCCACCAGGGACGCCCGTCTTCGCGGGCCCGGATCACCACGAAACGGGCAAAGTCCTCCAGCCACACCGGACCCTGGGAATCCCGAAAGGCCTGGTAGGCCTGCGCCCAGCCATCGCCGGCCTGCTCCAGCCGCTCCCGCGCCTGTTCCAGCAGTGTGTCGACGGGCAGCGTCGGGTCCGCAAGGCCCGCGCGCGCCGCCAGGCGCTGCGGGTCGATCAGGCGCACATCGCCGGCAAAGGCGGAGATACTGGCATACGGCGAGCCATCCTCCTGCGGCGGGTGCAGCGGCAGGATCTGCCACAGGCTGAAGCCAGCATCCCGCGCCCAGTCGAGGAAGCGAAAGGCCTCGTCCCCCAGCGTCCCGACCGGACCCAGGCCCGGCAATGAAACGGGATGCAGGAGGACCCCCGCGCGGCGGCGCTGCATCAGGGGGTTGCAGTGTTCTTCGCCCGCCTCCATCCGCTACGGCCCCTCGTACATGGTTACCGGGCACATGGTTACTTGGCACACAGTTACTGGCCCTTGCGCATGGTACCGCCCGCCGCGGGATCACCGCCCCCGACCGAGAGGACCTCGCCCAGCGAGTCGGGCACATCGAGATCCGCCAGCTGGTACAGGCGGGCCAGATGCCGACGGTAGAGCTGTTCGAAGTCGCTGACGGAACCCGCGGGGTTGTATTCCCCGAACCACCAGCACCAGTCGGATCCCTCGCATACCGCGAGCTGCTTGCGCAGCTCCGGCGTATCCAGTGCCGGATGCCGCGCGATGGCCTGGTCCACGGCGGTCCAGGCCTCGATCAGGCGGTCCCAGCCAAGGTTCTTGTCCGGGTCGCCAATCCAGGTGGAAAAGGTCCCGTAGACCCAGGAGCCCGCCACCATGCCCGTGAGTTCGCCGCGATCCGTCCGCGGACCCGTGCGCTGGCAGACGTCCGAGAAGGTGCACAGGTTCAGCCGCGGATTCTCCGCCAACCGCTCGTACAACGCCCGCAGGAAGTAGAAGCCGTTCTCCGGGTAGTACTCCCAGGCGTTCTCGCCATCCAGGATGACCGCCACCACGCCCCCGTCGGGCGAGACGGCGGCAATGTTCTCGAGGTGATGCACGAAGTCCCCGACCGCGTCGTCGGCGTGCCAGTCGGCGTAGCGAAACCCGATCGCATCGGAAAGCCCGTCGTCGCGGAAGAACAGCTCCGTCCGGGCGCCCTGCAGGCAATACGGGCGATGCAGCCAGCCCTCCTGCTCCGCCGACCCGGTATGCGACTCGGCGGTCTCCCCGGCCGCCGCCAGGCTGTTGCCGAGGACGGTCTGGCCACTGGCGGTCCAGCAGATGTCGTAGTCATCCAGCAGGCGCACGGTCGCCTCGCTGAGACTGCCCTCCGAGGGCCAGCAGCCGCGTGGCCGGAAGCCGAAGTACTGCTCGAACACCGCCAGGCCGCGTTCGATATGCCAGCGCACCCGGGCCTCTCCGTCCGGGTACGCCGGCGCCTGCGGCAATTCGACATCCGGCATCGCCTCGCGCGCCGACTGCAGATCCAGCAGCAGCGGCATGATTGGATGGGCATACGGGGTGAACGAGAGCTCCACGCGCCCCTGCTCGGCCAGCTCGCGGTAGCGCGGCAGGATCGCCTTGACCTCGTCGCGGATCAGCTTCAGCAGGCGGCCCCGCACGTCGCGGTTGAAGCCCTGATCCGCCTTCAGCCAGCCCTGCACCTCGGGATAGGCGCGGCGCACGGTCTCCCCCAGCCAGGCCAGGTGATAGCAGGTCGCCAGATCCTGGAAGAAGCGGTTGTCCAGATGCGCCAGCAGCACGGCGTCTTCCAGCGCCTGGCGGGCCAGGGTCGCCAGGCGCTCGAACAGCGGGAACGGCTCGATCATGCGCGGGGCATGCGCGCGCAGGCAGACGCGCAGGATCTCGCGCCGCTGCACCGGATCCACCGGGACGATATCCATCTGCAGCAGATCCAGCACCGGGTCGCCGAAGCTCGAGCGATTGCCGATCCCGGCCTCCAGCCGCTCGCCGTAGTCGGCGATCTGCTCCAGCAGGATCGGGGCAAAGTTGACCACCGCGCGCGCCTGGGGGCAGGCCTCCAGATGCGCCGCCATGTCGGTGTAGTCCTTCAGGGCGTGCAGGTAGGTCCACGGCAGTACGTATTCACCCGCGCCAGAGTCGTAGTACTGCGGCTGGTGCATGTGCCAGCACAGCACCACGTCGAGCTGCGGCGGCTGGGTGGCGAGCGCGGTGGTACTGCCGGATTCAGCGGACATGGTGGGTCGCCTGTCCGAGCATCTCCGGCGTCACCACGCGCACCCCGCCCGGGGAGACGAAGTAGTCGCGGGCATCGGCCTCGTCATCCACCCCGATCTCGGTCCCGTCCGGGATCTTGCAGCCCTTGTCGATCACCGCATTGCGGATCACGCAGTTCTCGCCGACTGTCACACTGGGCAGGATCACCGAGTCTTCCACGGTGGCACAGGCGTTGACCTGCACATTGGAAAACAGCAGGGAGTGGCGCACGGTGCTCCCGGAGATGATGCAGCCCCCGGAGACCATCGAGTCGATCGCCATGCCGCGGCGGTCCTCGTCGTCGAACACGAACTTGGCCGGCGGCAACTGCTCCTGATAGGTCCAGATCGGCCATTCCGAGTCGTACAGGTTCAGCTCCGGCGTCACCCCGATCAGCTCCAGATTCGCCTGCCAGTAGGAGTCGATGGTCCCCACATCGCGCCAGTAGCCCTGGCGCACGCCCTGCTCGTCACGGAACGGATAGGCCATCACCTGGTTTCGCTCGATGATGCCGGGGATGATGTCCTTGCCGAAATCGTGGCTGGAGAAGGTGTCGTCCGCATCCTTGATCAGCTGGTCGAACAGGAACTCGGTGTTGATCACGTAGATCCCCATAGAGGCCAGCGAGTGGGTCTTGCTGCCGGGGATCAGCGCCGGGTCCTCCGGCTTTTCCGCAAACGAGGTAATGCGGCTGGACGCATCCACCCCCATCACGCCGAAGGCCTTCGCCCGCTCGTGCTCCACCTCCAGGCAGCCCACGGTCATGTCCGCGCCGCTCTCCACGTGGAAGGCGATCATCTGGCCGTAGTCCATCTTGTAGATGTGGTCCCCGGCCAGGATCAGCACATAGCGCGGATTGTGCTGCCGGATGATGTCGATGTTCTGGTAGACCGCGTCGGCTGTCCCCGCGTACCAGGAGGTCTCGATGCGCTGCTGCGCCGGCAGCAGCTCGATGAACTCGCCGAATTCCCCGCGCAGGAGGCTCCAGCCCCGCTGCATGTGCTGGATCAGCGAGTGTGCCTTGTACTGCGTCACCACGGCGACCTGACGGATACCCGAGTTGATGCAGTTGGACAGGGGGAAGTCGATGATGCGGAACTTGCCGCCGAAGGGCACGGCCGGCTTGGCGCGCCACAGCGTCAGTTGTTTCAGTCGCGAGCCGCGTCCGCCGGCCAGGATCAGGGCAAGGGTCTCCCGGGTCAGGCGGCTGACGTAACGTTGCGGTTGTGGACTCATGCACCCATCCTTGTCGAGGTAAACACGTCCGCATGTACCCGCTCGCTGGGTCCTCGCTCCCACCCGCGGACAAGGCTCGGTGTGTGCCCTGACCCGCCTCGTGGAACCGCGGTATCCGACAAGCGCGCGTACATTAATCAGTGTTTCCCTAGTATGTTGTACTCACGTGTTCTGCCGACCCGGCCTGAACCGCACTATTCCACGACCCAAACGCGAGCTTGATCCGAGTATGGCAACAGCCCCCGACAAATGCACCCGTTCCGTCGCCGATCCGTTAGCGCGCCTGGCCGAGGCCCGGCTCCATGATCCGCACAGCGTCCTGGGGCGCCATGCGCTGGATCAACAAACCACCTGTTATCGGGCCTGGCTACCGCATGCAACGGAGGCCTCCATCACACTTTGCGACGGGCGCCACATACCCATGGACGCCGCCTCGGGATTCCCCGGGCTGTTCCTGTGGCGTGGGCCGGTGGACGCCCTCCCCGCGCACCCGCAGCTGGACTGGATGCCCGAGGGTGGCACATCCACGTTGCAGGCAATTGACCCCTGGAGCTTTGCCCCGGACATCCCCGAATTCGATCGCCACCTGTTCGCCGAGGGCCGCCACTGGCATGCCCATCGCATGCTGGGCGCCCATCCGATCACCCGCGACGGCGTCGGTGGCGTGCGCTTTGCCGTATGGGCGCCCAACGCCGAACGCGTTTCGGTGGTGGGCGACTTCAACCGCTGGGACGGGCGCTGCCATCCAATGACCGTCCACGCGGGCAGCGGCATCTGGGAGCTGTTCCTACCGGGGATGACTGCGGAAACGCTGTACAAGTTCGAGATCCGCAATCGCGAGCACGGCAGCCTGCACCTGAAGACCGACCCGTACGCCCGCGCCTACCAGGTTCGCCCCGAGACCGCCGCCCGCATCCAGGAGGCCAGCACCTATGCCTGGAATGACGAGCACTGGATGCGCAACCGCGATCCGGAGGCCTGGAAGCATCGGCCAATGAGCATCTACGAGGTGCATCTGGGCTCCTGGCAGCGCAGTCCCGAGGGCCACTGGCCCAGCTACCGCGAGCTGGCCGAGCGCCTGGTGCCCTACGCCCGCGACATGGGCTTTACCCATCTCGAATTGCTGCCGGTCACCGAGCACCCGTTCGACGGATCCTGGGGCTACCAGAGCACCGGCTTCTTCGCCCCCACCTCGCGCTTTGGTCAGCCGGACGACTTTCGCCATTTCGTCGACCAGGCCCATCAGGCCGGTCTTGGCGTGATCCTCGACTGGGTCCCCGGCCACTTCCCGCGCGACGAGTTCGCGCTGGCCCGGTTCGATGGCACCGCGCTGTACGAACACGCCGACCCGCGCATCGGCGAGCACCGCGGCTGGGGCACCCTGATCTTCAACTACTCGCGCCCCGAGGTCCGCAACTTCCTGCTCTCCAGCGCCCTGTGCTGGGTCGAGGACTTCCACCTCGACGGCCTGCGCGTGGATGCCGTCGCCTCCATGCTCTATCGCGACTACGACCGCGAAGGCGAGGACTGGCTGCCCAACATCCACGGCGGCAACGAAAACCTGGAGGCCATCGACTTCCTGCGCCACCTGAACGAGACGGTCCAGACCAGTCATCCGGGCGTCGCCATGATCGCCGAGGAATCTACCGCCTGGCCGGGGGTCAGCCGCCCGCCGTCCATGGGCGGGCTGGGCTTCACCATGAAGTGGAACATGGGGTGGATGCACGACACCCTGACCTACTTCGGGATGGACCCGATCTACCGCATGCACCACCACGGCCAGCTCACGTTCGGCCAGCTCTACGCCTATAGCGAGAACTTCGTCCTGCCGTTCTCGCACGACGAGGTGGTACACGGGAAGCGCAGCCTGCGCGGACGCATGCCGGGCAACGAGTGGGAACAGCACGCCAACCTGCGCCTGCTCTACAGCTGGCAGTGGCTCTACCCCGGCAAGAAACTCCTGTTCATGGGCCAGGAATTCGGCCAGGGCCCGGAATGGTCGGAGGATCGCGAACTGGACTGGTACGTACTGCAGTACCCGCTGCACCAGGGCCTGCAGAACCTGGTGCGGGATCTGAACCGCGCCTACCGCGCCGACCCCGCCCTGCACGCCCGGGAATTCGAACCGGACGGCTTCGACTGGCTGGACTGCGACGATGCCGCGCACTCCACCCTGAGCTTCGTGCGCCGCGACCACCAGGGCCGCCAGGTCGTGGTGGTGCTGAACCTGACGCCGGTGGAGCGCCCGGCCTACCCCGTACCCGCGCCCCACGCCGGGCGCTGGCGGGTCACCCTGAACAGTGACGCCGAGGTCTACGGTGGGGGCTCGCGCGGCCCGGCGGAGGCCTATGCCGAGCCGGTGGAACGCCACGGGCACCCCGCGACACTCTACCTGCATCTGCCGCCACTGGCGGCCCTGTTACTGGAGCCAGCCGGCGACTGACGTCGGGGCGCCTCGGGCCGAAGCCGCTAAGACCGGCTCCTGTTTGCAGGCCCGTGCGGGCCCGGAACTCGCGGCCCCAATGCCGGCCATGGGCTCGGGATCGGGATCGGGCTCATTCCAGGCGATAAAGCCCGCCATCCGAATGGTCCGTCAGCACATAGATGTGCCCCTCCGGTCCCTCGCGGACATCACGAATGCGCCCGATCTTGCCGTGCAGCAGCTCTTCCATGTGCACGACTTCGTCGTCCTCGATCACGATGCGCAGGATCCGTTCGGCACGCAGGCCACCCGCCAGCAGATTGCCTTGCCAGGACTCGAAGCGATCCGCGGTCACCATCGCAAGCCCGGACGGCGCCAGCGTCGGCAGGAACTCGTAGACCGGGTCGATCATGTCCGCGTCGTGACGCGCCTCGCCAAAGGGTTCCTCGGACCGATAGTCGCGCCCCCGCGACACCACCGGCCAGCCATAGTTGCCCCCGGCTTCCATACGGTTCAGTTCATCCCCACCCCGGGGCCCGTGGTCCGTCAGCCAGATCGTGCCGTCCGCCGGATCCACCACCAGACCCTGCGAATTGCGCAGGCCATAGGCAAAGATGTGTGGCTGGGCATCATCGCGGTCGACAAACGGGTTGTCCGCCGGGGCCTCGCCATCCTCGGTCAGGCGCAGCAGGGACCCGGTATGTGCAGAAAGGTCCTGGGACGGGTCTTCCTGCCGACGATCGCCGATCGTCATCAACAGGGTGCCATCGGCCTGCCAGGCCAGCCGCGAACCGAAGTGGCCCGGATTGCTGCCGCCCCGGTCCTGACGGAACAGCTCCTCCACCTCGTGCAGGGCCCCGTCCTCCAGACGCCCGCGCCCCAGCGCGGTGTAGGACTGGTCGGAATCCCCGGTGACATAGGTGAAATACACCCGGTGGTTCGCCGCGAAGTCCGGGTGCAGCACGACATCCAGCAAGCCGCCCTGGCCGCGCGCCACGACCTCCGGCACACCCTCGACCGAGCTCACCTCGCCATCGCGCACCTGTTTCAGCGCACCCGTCCGTTCGGTCACCAGATAGCCGCCGTCCGGCAGGAAGGCTACCGACCAGGGATGCTCCAGACCACCGGCTACCCGCACGAGATCGAATTGTTCGTACTCGCTCGAGATGCCTTCCTCGACCACTTCGCCGGCCAGGGCCGAGCCCACCAGCGCCAGCCCCGCGACCAGCGCACCGGTGCGGATGGCGTAGCCTCGTGTCATTGCCTCTCGCATGCCGTACCTCCCGTTATCTGCCATTGCAGAAATGGGACACGACGACCGGGGGATTGTTCACGCGACGGCGTGGTGTGCCGAATCAGGCCTCCGGGCGCAGGTGCGGGAACAGCAGCACGTCACGGATCGACGGGCTGTTCGTCAGCAGCATCACCAGGCGGTCGATGCCGATGCCCTCGCCCGCCGTGGGCGGCAGGCCATACTCCAGGGCGCGGATGTAGTCAGCGTCGTAGTGCATCGCCTCGTCGTCGCCGGCGTCCTTCTCCGCGACCTGGGCCTGGAAGCGTTCGGCCTGGTCCTCGGGGTCGTTGAGCTCGGAGAAGCCGTTGGCGATCTCGCGCCCGCCGACGAACAGCTCGAAGCGATCGGTCACGAACGGGTCGTCGTCGTTGCGCCGCGCCAGCGGCGAGACCTCGGTCGGATAGGCGGTGATGAAGGTCGGGTGGCGCAGCTTGTTCTCGGCGGTGTACTCGAAGATCTCGGTCCACAGCTTGCCGAGGCCGAAGCTCTGCTTGATCGGGATCTCCAGACGCTCGCAGTGGGCGCGCACCTTGTCGATGTCCGCCAGGTCGTCACTGCTGATCTCCGGGTTGTGCTCGAGGATCGCCTCGCGCACCGTCATGCGGGTGAACGGCTGGCCGAAATCGTAGGTCTCGCCCTGGTACTCGATGGTGGCCGTGCCCAGCACGTCCTCGCACAGCCCGCGCAGCAGCGTCTCGGTGCGGTCCATCAGCGCATGGTAGTCCACGAACGCCTCGTAGAACTCGAGCATGGTGAACTCGGGGTTGTGGCGGGTGGACAGCCCCTCGTTACGGAAATTGCGGTTGATCTCGAAGACCTTCTCGAAGCCGCCGACCACCAGGCGCTTCAGGTACAGCTCCGGCGCGATGCGCAGGTACAGCGGCATGTCCAGCGCGTTGTGGTGGGTGGTGAACGGCCGCGCAGTCGCGCCGCCCGGGATCACCTGCATCATCGGGGTCTCCACCTCGATGAAGTCCTCGCGCTCGAAGTACTCGCGGATGTAGCGCACGATTCGGGTGCGGGTGCGGAACAGCTCGCGGCTGTCCGGGCTGGTGATCAGATCCACGTAGCGCTGGCGGTAGCGCTGTTCCTGGTCGGTCAGGCCGTGGAACTTCTCCGGCAGCGGGCGCAGGCTCTTGGTCAGCAGACGCAGCTCGTCCAGCTGGACGGTCAGCTCGCCGGTCTTCGTCTTGAACAGCGTGCCCTGCCCGCCGACAATGTCGCCCAGGTCCCAGTGCTTGAAGGCCGCGTAGACGCCCTCCGGCAGGCGGTCGCGCTGGGCGAACAGCTGGATGTCCCCGGACTGGTCGCGCAGGCGGACGAAGCTCGCCTTGCCCATCACGCGCTTGCCGATCATGCGCCCGGCCACGGTCACGCGGATCCCCTGCCCCTCCAGGGCCTCGCCTTCGGTGTCGTCATGCGCGGCGTGCAGATCGGCCGCCAGGGCATCGCGGCGGAAGTCGTTGGGGAAGGCCGGGCCGGCCTCGCGCAGCTCGTTCAGCTTGGCGCGCCGCTGGGCGATCAGCTTGTTCTCGTCGGTAATCTCGGTCATCGGGAATCCCGGTAAAAGATAGCGTTACAGCCCGCTCTTCAGGCTGGCTTCAATGAACTGATCCAGGTCGCCGTCGAGCACGGCCTGGGTGTTGCCGACCTCCACGCCGGTGCGCAGATCCTTGATCCGCGACTGGTCGAGCACGTAGGAGCGGATCTGGCTGCCCCAGCCGATGTCGGACTTGGTGTCCTCCACCGCCTGCTTCTCGGCATTGCGCTCCTGCAACTCGCGTTCGTACAGCTTGGCGCGCAACTGATTCATCGCCATCTCGCGGTTCTTGTGCTGCGAACGTCCCGCCTGACAGGCGGTGACCACCCCGGTCGGGACGTGCGTGATGCGGACCGCGGAATCGGTCGTGTTCACGTGCTGCCCGCCGGCGCCGGAGGACCGATAGGTATCCACCCGCAGGTCGGCCGGGTTGATCTCGATCTCGAAGTTCTCGTCGATCTCCGGGGAGGCGAACACGGAGGCGAACGAGGTATGCCGGCGGTTGCCGGAATCGAACGGCGACTTGCGCACCAGACGGTGCACACCGGTCTCGGTGCGCAGCCAGCCGAAGGCGTACTCGCCCTGGATGTGCACGGTGGCACTCTTGATCCCGGCCGTCTCGCCTTCGGAGAGCTCGGTGACCTCGGCCTTGAAGCCCTTGTGCTCGGCCCAGCGCAGGTACATACGCAGCAGCATATTCGCCCAGTCCTGGGCCTCGGTGCCGCCGGAGCCGGCCTGTATGTCGAGGTAGGCGTTGGCCTCGTCCATGTCGCCCGAGAACATGCGGCGGAATTCGAGCCCCTCGACGCGCGCGGTCAGGGCGTCGACATCGGTCTCGACCGACGCCGCCGTCTCCTCGTCGTCATCCGCCTCGGCCATCTCCAGCAGGTCCCGGCTCTCGTCCAGCTGAGTGCCGATCTCGCGGATGTTGATGACCACACCCTCGAGCTGGGCCCGCTCCTTGTTCAGGGCCTGGGCCTGCTCCGGGTCGTTCCAGATGTCGGGGTTTTGCTCCAGCTCCCGCTGGACTTCTTCCAGCCGTTCTTCCTTGGCCGGGTAGTCAAAGATACCCCCTAAGGGCGTCCAGGCGGCCCTTCAGGTCATCGATCCGGGAGTACAGCGCGTTCAGTTCCATGGCAGTTTCCGTCGGGTGTCGTGGCGCGCACGGCACGTTCCATCAGGTGGCGAGAAAAGCCGCGCAGTATAACACCGGCACGCGGCTTCAGGGCCGCCGTGGGCGGCGCCAGAAGGCCAGTGTCTGGCGGCGGTCGAGCCGCAGCGCGGGTTGGCTGGACTGCGGGTCCACGAACTCCAGCGCACGCAGTTCGCCGCGGAAAAGGCCACGCACCCCGGGCGCAACCACATCATCGGCCACCGATTCCAGCAACTCCAGGCGTCGCTCCGGGGACGGCGGGGCCCCCAGCGCGTCGACCGCGACCACCGTTTCACCGGACTCAGCCGGCGCGCAGGCCGGATCCGGACACCAGTCGATACCGGCGCCCCGTGCCAGCCAGCGGCCGATCGCCCCGCCCCCGCAGACCCGTCCCACGCCGCCGCGGGTTTCGCCAACAAAGCCCGGCGTCCACAGCCAGAGGCCGTGCACCGCGCCACGCCCCTCGCGCTCGCGTTCCACATTGACGGGATGCTGGAACCAGGCCATCTGCAAACCGGTCGCCAGGACCTGGAGACGCCGCGCCACCTCGCCCTGCAGCGAGTGGGCCACCATGGATCGACCGAGCCCGACAGACGGCGGCGGTGCCGAGGCCTCACCCTCTGCGTCCAGCTGCAGCTCCCACAGGCCGTCTTCGCCCAGGCACAGGGTGGCGCCGGCCGCCTCCAGTTCCGGCTGCGCGGCCGCCCACAGCGCCTCGCGCTCGACATCCGCCACGGGCTCCACCGGCGAGGCCACGAGGTCCTTCATCCCGGGCGTCAACTGCACCGGCTGGGCCAGCCAGGTCCGCGCCCCACGCCCCCGCGGCTGATACCCCAGGCACTCGGCCAGCGCGGCCTCCCAGCCTTCCGCGCCCGGCCCCGCACCCACGGGCCGGGCCCGTCCCAGCCAGCGGGCCAGACGCCGCACGGGTCGCGACGCATCGTCCCGAGTCGCCCCGGGCGAGGCCCATAGCCCCGGGAGCAGGTACCGGACCCGCCGTTCCGCACCGCCTCCAGTCATTGATCGGACCCGTAACGCCCCTTGGGAACGTCCCGCTCCCCGGCTGGATCGTTCTCGATCCCCGGGGCCACCCGTCCCTCGTCGTCATAGGGGAACCGGATGTGGCCATAGCGCAGGACCAGCACCGCACCGGCCAGGATCAGGATGCCTGCCGTCACCGCGATCAACTCCCACTCCGACATTTCCTTCATGTCGATGATCACGTAGCGTGCCAGCGCGACGATCGCGATATAGATCGGCAGGCGCACCGGCAGGCGCCGGGATCGCAGGTAGATCCCGACCATGGCCAGCACTTCGAGAAAGATGAACAGCAACAGCAGATCGGCCAGCCCCACCCACATCGCCGAGATCATGGTGGCGATCTCCTGCAGGATCGCGATTACGGTGGCCACGGCAATGACGACCAGCACCGCCACCTCGACATGATGCAGGGCGCGGCGCCCGGTGTGTTCGATGTTCATGACTCTCCCTTGTTGCGAGGATTCGCGAATCCAGGACTCGCGCCATCGTATCACCCGCTCCGGGCCTGAACGTGCGCTTGTCCATCTGGTCTATAACACTAGATACAGCCAGTCTGGCCCTTGCCATGCGCCACCGCTTTCCCATTATCGGCAGCTTTTCGCCCCTCCGCCGACGCGCGGGATCGGTGGGCGCCGTACTCGCCGGCCTGGCTCTGCTGGCACTGGCCCTGCCCGCGGCCGCGGAGGACTATCCGGCCGACTCCAGCATCGACTGGCAGAGCTGGGACAGCGAGCTGTTCGCCGAGTCCGAGGCGCGCGAACGCCCGATCTTCTTCTACTTCCACGGCCAGTGGTGCACCTGGTGCCGCGACTTCCAGGACGAATCCCTGGAGAACCCGTCGGTCGTGGATGTCATCGAGGCGCACTACATCCCTGTGCTCGTCGACCTGGACGAACGCGCCGACCTGTTCCGCCGTTACGGCGGGCGCGGCCTGCCCTTCGTGGTCATCGTCAACGCCGAGGACGAGATGCTGACCCGCTTCACCGGCCACGTGAATGCCCGTGACCTCGAGAGCATCCTCCAGGCGCAGCGCGACATGTTCTCGGTCACCGGCCGCGAGATCACACCGGACGACGCGGCGATCGACGGCCTCGAGGCCTTCATGGAGATGCTCGACGAGGTCTATGACGAGCGCGCCGACCGCCTGAGCGGCAGCGCCACATTCGGCACGCTCAGCAAGCGCCCGCAACCCTGGACCTACCGCTACCTGCTGGCCCGTGACGACTGGGAGGAACGCATGCCCGGCCTGCTGGACCAGATCGCGGAGGATCTCTACGACGAGGTCGAGGGCGGCTTCTTCTTCTTCCACGATCCCGACCAGCGCGACCCGGTCCTGGCCCTGGAGACCTCCAAGCGCCTGGATCAGAACGCCGCGTTCCTGTGGCTGTTCTCCGAGGCCTACGAGCGCATCGGCGACGAACACTACGCGGAGATCGCGCGCGGCATTCGCGACTATCTGCGCGACCACCTGTGGGACGCCCGTCAGCTGCGCTTCGGCAACAGCCAGTACGCCGACCGCGACTACTATCAGCTGGACCCGGAGACCCGCACGCAGACCGACCCACCCCGGGTCGACCGCAACACCTATGCCGACACCTCGGGCCAGGCCATCGCCGCGCTCGCCAACCTGGCGCGGGTACTGGAAGACCGCGACACCCTTGAGTGGGCCCGCGAGGCGCTGGAGGCGCTCGACCGCTATCTGCTCACCCGCAGCGGCTACCTGCACGGCATCACCGCCGGCGGACGGCCGGCGATGGAGGGCTACCTGCCCTCGCAGATCTGGCCGGAGATCGCCCGCCAGGAACTGGCGCGCGCCGTGGAGGCACTGGATCGCGAACGTCCGGACCTGCCCGACCCGGTCGCCGCGCTGGATCGACTGGAGCCCTTCTTCGACGCGGAGCTGGGCACGCATGCCGAGCGGATCGGGACGGACCTGGAGCCCTGGTCGGAGACCCGCACCCAGGCCGCGCTCGCCTGGTGGCTGTATCGCCTGCCCGACGACGCGATCGAGGCGTCCCATATTGACCGCGACACCGTGCGTGACCGCCTGCGCATCGAGCCCGGCGCGGATCCTGACGACGTCGCCCTGGGCTTCGACGCCCTGCGCCGGGGCTTCTGACGCCAGACCGGATCAGCCCTGCTGACGAAAACCCGCAACCTCGTTCTGTAGCTGCTGCGCCAGCCCTTCGAGGGCCTCTACCGCCTGCTGCATCTCGTTGGCCCCGTCGGCGTTGCGCACCGCGATGTCGTTGATGTGGTGGATATTGCGGTTGATCTCCTCCGCCACCTGGCTTTGCTCCTCGGTCGCGCTGGCCACCTGGCGGGTCATGTCGTCGATGGTGGTCACCGAGTCGTGGATGTACTCCAGGGTCTCGCCCGCCTCGCCGGCCTTCTCCACCGAGGTCTCGGCGTGCTGCTGGCTCACCTCCATCGCCTGTACCGCGCGGGTCGCTCCGCCCTGCAGGCGCTGGATGATCTCGCGGATCTCCCCGGTCGAGTCGTTGGTTCGCTGAGCCAGATGACGCACCTCGTCGGCCACCACCGCGAAGCCCCGTCCCGCCTCGCCGGCGCGGGCGGCCTCGATCGCCGCATTGAGCGCCAGCAGGTTGGTCTTCTCGGCGATCTCCTCGATCACCTGCAGGATGGTGCCGATGTTGTCGCTGTCACCCTTCAGCTCACTGATCACCTGGCTCGCCTGGCGGATCTCGCCGGCCAGGGTGTTGATCGCGCCCTGCGTGGCCTGCACCACGGTGCGTCCGCCTTCCGCCGCCCGGGTCGCCTGACCGGCACTCTCGGCCGTGCTCTGGGTGTTGTTGGCCACCTCCTGCACAGTGGCGGACATCTGGTTCATCGCGGTGACCACCTGCTCCACGTCGCCGCGCTGCTCGTGGGTCGCCCGGGTCAGTTCGTTGCTGCGACCCTCCAGTTGCCGCGCGGAGGCGGCGATCCCGTCGGCCGCATCCGCCACCTGCCGGATCAGCCCCGAGAGCCGGCCCATCACCGTGTTGAAGGCCTCGCCGGTGCGCCCGATCTCGTCGTCCGTGGTGACCTCCACCCGGTGGCCGAGATCCGCGCGCCCCTCGCCGATCGCCTCCAGCCCCTCGGCCAGGCGCTCCAGCGGCCGCGTCAGCACGTTCGCATAGAACCAGCCAATGCCCAGGGCCACCACGAACGCGACCACCCAAAGCGCCCACAGCAACCACCACAACTGCGTCACCAGCGCCTCGTCCACCCCCGCGGCGAGATCGCCCTTCATGGTATGGAACGTCACCCCGCCCATGATCGACAGCGGCACCGTACTCACCACGATCACCAGGATAATCAGCTTCAGTCGCAGCCCACCCAGATTCCCAATCTTCATCGACACCCTCCTTTGGCTTCGTTAACGACCACCCGCGCCCGGCCTTGAGCCCGCCAGAGTATCGCCCTGCCCAATCCCCGCCGCCCTGATCCAGCTCAACTCCAACGCCTCGCCGCAACGCGAAAACCGTATTCACCACGAAGCACACGAAGGCACGAAGAAGGGCAAGGGCAAAAGCATTTCACAGGAAGACGCGAAATTTGGAAGTGTTTATGGGCCCTCGGCAATCACAACACGCTGTGATTAGCCTTGTACTGGGGCCAATCACCTGGCGCACAACACCAGTCCCTTCCTGTCTTCCAGCCTTCCTGTTATCGCTTTTCGCCCTTGACCTGGCCCTTCTTCGTGCCTTCGTGCGCTTCGTGGTGAATAAAGCCCTCCCCGCCAGGCCCGGAACGAAAAAACCCGCGGCCCCGGACATCGGGACCGCGGGTTCGCGGTACTGCGCTGGCGCGTCGGACTAGCGGCTGCGCGCCGCCCGGTTGCCGTTGGAGGACGGGCGGCCGTTGCCGCCGCGACCGCCGCCGGGCTTGCCACCGCGGGCGTTGCGCGGGGCGCCATTGCGGGCCCCGCCGCCCGGCTTGCCGCCGCGACCGCCACGACGGTTATTGCCGTTACCGTCATTGGCGGCCGGCTTCGGCGCCGCAAAGCCCTCGGTCTCGATACGGTCGATCGGGCGCTGGATCAGGCGCTCGATGCCCTTCAGCAGCTTGATCTCCTCGCCATCCACCAGCGACAGCGCGGCACCGGCGGAGCCGGCACGGCCGGTACGACCGATGCGATGCACGTAATCCTCCGGCACATTCGGCAGCTCGAAGTTGACCACCTGCGGAAGCTGGTCAATGTCCAGGCCGCGCGCGGCGATATCGGTCGCCACCAGCACCGGCACCTGCCCGGACTTGAACTGCTTGAGCGCCTTGGTACGGGCCGCCTGGCTCTTGTTGCCGTGAATGGCCTCCGAGCGCACGCCATCCTTGGACAGCTTCTCGGCCAGGCGATTGGCGCCGTGCTTGGTGCGGGTAAACACCAGCACCTGTTCCCAGTTGTTGGTGCGGATCAGGTGGCTCAGCAGTTCGCGCTTCTGGCTAGTCTCCACCAGATGCACGCTCTGCTGCACGCTCTCGGCGGCCGTGTTGCGCGGGGCGATGTCGATCTCCGCCGGGCGAGTGAGCAGGCCGTTGGCCAGCTTGCGGATCTCGTCGGAGAAGGTCGCCGAGAACATCAGGTTCTGGCGCTTGCCCGGCATCAGCGCAATCAGCTTCTTGATGTCGCGGATAAAGCCCATGTCCAGCATGCGATCGGCCTCGTCGAGGACCAGGATCTCCACACCGGACAGGTCGATGGTCTTCTGGTTGGCGTGATCCAGCAGACGCCCCGGGGTCGCCACCACGATGTCCATGCGGTCGCGCAGGGCCTTGATCTGCGGGTTCATGTTCACGCCGCCGAAGATTGTCATCGAGCGCAGCTTCAGGTTGCGCCCGTAGGTCTTCACGGAATCGTGCACCTGCGCGGCCAGTTCCCGCGTCGGGGTCAGCACCAGGCAGCGCGGGCGGCCCGCACCGGGCTTGGGCGCATCGCTGGTGGACAGGCGCTGCAGGATCGGCAGGGTAAAGCCGGCGGTCTTGCCGGTGCCGGTCTGGGCCGCGGCCAGCAGGTCGCCGCCCTTCAGGACTTCCGGGATGGCCCGGGCCTGGATCGGCGTCGGGTGCTGGTACCCGGAGGTTTCCAGCGCGCGCAAAAGGGTATCAGCCAACCCGAGGTCGGCAAAGGTCGTATCAGTCATGGAATGCTCCAACGCTACCCGCCACTCGTTCAACAAGAGCACCCATCGGGGGAAACGAAATCAGGGGGATCACTGCGAACCGGAATGGCTCTGGATCAGATGAACGGACGCTGACGGGCGGGGCGTTCGATGGACGCACTATACGCCTTTCGTCAATGAAAAGACACTCCACCCATTACCGTATGGATATATATTTGTTTTGTGAGGGAATATGGGCTAGCTTCCATCCAAGAAGAATGACCGGCGCCCACGCAGCGCCGGCTGGGCCGACGCGACACCTATAACAACGATTCGGCCATCAGGGGAACAACATGAAACGCAACCTGCCCGTCACCGGGAACGAGGTGGATTACCCGGAGAGTGCCAACATCCTTTCCACCACCAACCTCAAGGGGGCCATCACCTACGTCAACCCGGATTTCATCGACATCAGCGGGTTCGAACCGGACGAATTGCTCGGCAAGAACCACAACGTGGTCCGCCATCCCGATATGCCGCCGGCGGCGTTCGAGGACCTGTGGAACACCATCCAGGGCGGCCGCTCCTGGATGGGCCTGGTCAAGAACCGCTGCAAGAATGGCGATCACTACTGGGTCAACGCCTATGTGACGCCCGTAACGGAAGACGGGCAAACCGTCGAGTATCAGTCCGTTCGCACCAAGCCGCGGCGCGAACAGGTAGCCAAGGCTGAATCCGTCTACGCGGAACTCCTCCAGGGTCGCAGGCCCCTGGCCCTGCGCCTGCCCCCCATCGGCATCAAGGTCAGGACCGTAGCGGCCCTCGCCGGCGGCGTGCTGGCAGGGCTGATCGCCAGCAGCGTATTGACCGGCCTGCCCTGGTCGAGCGCCCTGATCTTCGCGCTGACCGCGCTAGTGGTGGGCGGCGCCCTGGTATGGATCAGCCTGTCGCCCCTGTGCCGCGCGGTCGCCCACGCCCGCCGCATCGCCAACAACCCGGTCAGCCAGTACATCTATACCGGGCGCACCGACGAGGCCGGCGAGATCGCCTTCGCCCTGCAAATGCTCGAAGCGGAGGCGGGATCCGTCGTCGGGCGCATGGGCGATGCCGCCAACCGCCTGAGTGGCACGGCCGACGCGCTCGTGTCCGCAGTAGGCGACAGCCGCCAGGCCTGCAACCACCAGCAGAACGAGACCGAACAGGTCGCGGGCGCCACCCAGCAGATGGTGAACAGCGTGCAGGAGGTCGCACAGAGCGCACAGCACGCCGCCGACGCGGCGGACCGGACCGACCAGGAGGCCCGCTCGGGAAGCCAGGTAGTGCGCGACAGTTCACGGGCAATCGAGGAGCTGGGACAGCGCATTCGCCAGGGCTCGGGCGTCATGACGGAACTGGACCAGCACAGCCAGGACATCAGCGGCGTACTGGATGTGATCCGCGGGATTGCCGAACAAACCAACCTGCTCGCCCTCAATGCGGCGATCGAGGCGGCCCGCGCCGGCGAACAGGGCCGCGGCTTCGCGGTCGTGGCCGACGAAGTGCGCACCCTGGCCAGTCGAACCCAGGACTCCACCGCCGAGATCCAGCAGATGATCGAGCGGCTTCAAGATCGCGCGCGCGCCGCGGTGGCCACGATGGAACAAAGCCGCGATCAGGCGGAAACCAGCGTGGAGCAGGCCCAGCAGGCCGCCGCGGCACTCGAGAACATCACCTCCGGCGTCAGCCAGATCCACGACATGAGCACCCGTATCGCGGCCGCCGTGGAACAACAAGGCGCGGCCGGGGAAGAGATCCGGCGCGGGGTCGACTCCATCCGTGGCGCGGCCGACACTACCGCCAACCGGGCCGACCAGAGCGATGCCGCCGCCCGCGAGGTCGCGCAACTCGCAACCGGCCTGCAGGGCCTCGCCCGGCAGTTCTGGGCGCGCCACCGCTGAACGCGACCGATCACCATGAACACCCACGCCGAGAAGCTCATGCGCCAGCACACCGTCCCGGCCTCCGGCCTGCTGCTGGCCCTGCTGCTGGTGCCCGTGGTGATCTGGATGCTCGGCATCGATCTCCCGCGGATTGTGCCGGGCCAGCATCTGACGGCGTTCCATACGGGTGCGGAGCTGTTCGCGGTCGTCGTCGCCGTGCTGGTGTTCGCGGTCGGGTATCACGTGATCGACCGGCGGCGGGTGGCGGCCTCCCTGCTGCTCGCCTGTGCCTTCCTGGCGGTCGCGCTCTTCGACTTCCTGCACCTGATGACCTACCCGGCGATGCCGGACTTCATCACCCCCAACTCGACGCAGCAGACGCTGTTCTTCTGGCTCGCCGCGCGGCTGGTCGGGGGCGCGGCCCTGCTGGCCTATGTGGCCTTGCCGATGGTCGCGCGCAGCGATGGCCCGCCGCGCGGGGTCTATCTGGCCGGAAGCCTGCTGCTGGTCGCGGTCCTCGCATGGGTCGGCCTTTGGCATGCCGATATCCTGCCGCCCCTGTTCGACCCGGTCAGCGGCCTCACGCCGTTCAAGCTGGGCCTGGAGGCCATCGTGATCGCCCTGCATCTGGCGACGCTGGCCATCCTGGCCCTGCGCCGCGATCTGCTGCAGCGCCCGGGCATGCCCCTGGTCGCCGCGGCGCTGGTCATCAGCATGGGCAGCGGCATGTTCTTCATGTTCTACGAGGATCTGACCGATACGCCGTTCGTGCTGGGGCATTTGTACAAGCTCGCGGCCTACCTGCTGATCTACCAGGGGCTGTTTCTGGAAAGCGTGCGCTCGCCCCTGGAGCGTCTGCACCAGGCCCACCGCGACATCGAGATGCGCGAGCGGCGCTACCAGCAACTGGTGGAGACGGCCCCCGACGGCGTCCTGGTTACCGATACGGAGGGCCGCATCGTGATGGCCAACCGAAACATCGAGCGCCTGTTCGGCTACCCCCGCCAGCAACTGATCGGCCAGCCGGTGGAGCGCCTGGTCCCCGATCGCCTGCGCGAGCGCCACCGGACCCATCGCCAGACCCAGGCCCGCACCATCAACCGCCGCACCATGGGGCAGGTACCCCATCTGCGCGGCCAGCGTATCGACGGCACCGAGTTCCCGGTGGACATCAGCCTCAACGCCTTCGACGACACCGAAGGCCGGCGGATTACCGCCTTCATCCGCGACATCACCGACCGCCAGCGCCGCGAGGCGCGCATCCAGCATCAGGCCACCCATGACAGTCTGACCGAACTCCCCAACCGCTGGCTGCTGCACGACCGCCTGACGCAGGGCATCGCCCAGGCCGAGCACAACGACCACCCGATCGCGGTGATGCTGCTGGATCTCGACAACTTCAAGATGATCAATGACACCTTCGGCCATGACGAGGGCGACCAGCTGCTGAAGGCCGTGGCCGCCCGACTCCAGGGCGCCCTGGACCAGGAAGCCACCATCGGCCGCTTCGGTGGCGACGAGTTCATGATCCTCCTGACCCACGTGGCGGACGAACAGGCGATCGCTCGGGTCGCCCAGCGCATCCTGGGTATCTTCGACACGCCCTTCCAGACCGAGCACGCCCGCAACCTCGTCTCCAGCGGCAGTCTCGGGATCGCCATGTTCCCGCGCGATGCCCAGGACGATCGCAGCCTGGTGCGCTATGCCGACATGGCCATGTACGAGGCCAAGCACTCCGGCCGCAACACCTGGGCCTTCTTCTCGCAGCACCTGGATGCGCAGGTGCACGAGGAACAGCGCCTGCAGCAGCACCTGCAGCAGGCGCTGGAGAATGCCGAGCTCGAGCTGCACTATCAGCCACTGCTGGAGGTCGCGTCGAACCGCGTGATCGGCGTCGAGGCGCTGGCGCGCTGGACGGATGCCGAACTCGGTCCGGTGGCACCGGCCCGCTTTGTCGCCAGCGCGGAGGCCAACGGCCTGATCCTGCCCCTGGGCGACTGGGTGATCCGCGGGGCCTGTGAACAACTCGCCCAATGGTCACGGTCCGGCGTCGGACTCCGCGTCGCCATCAATATCTCCGCGATGCAGTTCCGCCAGCATGACCTGGTGGAACGCCTGCGCGCGGCCCTCGAGACCACCGGCGCCCCGCCCGAGCGACTCGAGATCGAGGTAACCGAGACCGTCGCCATGGCGGATGTGGCCCTGACCCACGATCAGCTCCGCGGCCTGAAGGCCCTGGGCATCCGGGTGGCCCTGGACGACTTCGGCACCGGCTATTCCTCGCTCGCCTACCTGAAGTCCCTGCCCATCGACAAGCTCAAGATCGACCGCTCCTTCATCGCCGACATCGGCGAGGACCCGGAATCGGAGATGATCCTGCGCTCCATCGTGCACCTCGGCCACAGCCTCGGCCTGACGCTCGTCGCCGAAGGCGTGGAAACGGACGCACAACGAACCTTCCTGCGGGAAATCGGCTGTGACCTGTACCAGGGCTGGCTGCATTCGCATGCGATGGCCGCAGGGGCCCTCAAGGAACGCCTGCAACACGAAACGGTGTGACGCACGCCCCGCCACCACTCCCTGCAATTGGCCAGGGGATTACATTCCATGCGGATTGCGTCTAGGTTCTGAAGGGATGCGCTCACAGAAGGCGGCACAAGACCGCCCGGGCGAAGGCCAGGGGGCAGGATGGACAGCCAGGAAGCCAGCGACTCCACAGCAACCGTGGGGTCCAGTAATGCGCACGATTATCGCTCGGCCGTAGCGATCGCAGCGGGATTTGCGGTCGTCCTGCTGTTGATGATGGTGATGGTCATGATCGGCCTCGAGCGCATCGGTCAGGTACACGATCGCCTGGACGTGATCGTCCACGAGCACAACGTCAAGACCGAACTCCTCAACAACATGCGCACGGCCGCGCGCGAACGCTCGGTCACCCTGCTGCGCCTGTCGATCACCGATGACCCCTTCGATCTCGACGCGGGGATCATGGAGTTCCGCGCACACGCCTCGGACTTCATGGTCAACCGCAACCAGCTCGAGGCCATGCCCCTCACGGAACGCGAGCAGGCCCTTCTAACCGAAGGCCGCGAACTGACATCGAGCGCGGTCGAGGTCCAGGAACGCGTACTCAACAAGATCCTGGATGACGACCTGGAGGCTGCCACAAGCTGGCTACTCGAACAGGCCATCCCGATGCAGAACGAGGTCCTGGCGAATCTCGGCACCCTCCTGGAACTGCAGCAGGAGGCCTCCGAAGCCGCGGCGCGGGACACGGCCGAGCAATACCGGAACGCGGTGCAGTTCATGTCCCTGCTGGGGACCGCCGCCCTGCTGATCGGCATCGTCGTAGCGGTGGCCGTCCTGCGCCGCAGCCGTGATATCGAGGCGGAGCTGTTCCGCGAGAAGGAACGCGCCCAGGTCACCTTGCACGCCATCGGCGACGCGGTCATTACCATCGACACGGACGGGCGCATCGACTACCTCAACCCGGTGGCCGAACACCTGACCGGCTGGAGCGATGCCGAGGCCCGCGACGAACAACTGGACCGGGTGTTCCGCACCATCCGCGAGGACGACGGCCAGCTACTCCCCCACCCCCTGGTGGACATGGTCCCCGACGGCACGACCTGCAGCCTCAACCAGGACACGATCCTGGTCTCCCGTGACGGCCACGAATACGCCATCGAGGAGGTCTCCGCGCCCATCCGTGATCGCACGGGCGCCGTCATCGGGGCCGCCCTGGTATTCCGGGACGTCTCCCGGGCGCGCGAGATGGCGCGCGACCTGTCCTGGGCCGCCACCCACGACTGCCTGACATCGCTGGCCAATCGGCTGGAGTTCGAGCGCCGCCTGCGTCAGCTTGTTACCAGCGCCCATCACGACGGGCGCGAACATGCCCTGCTGTATATGGACCTGGACCAGTTCAAGCTCGTCAACGATACCTGCGGGCACGGGGCCGGCGACGACCTGCTGTGCCAGCTGACCTCGCACATGCAGGCTCAACTGCGCGAAAGCGACACCCTCGCCCGCCTCGGCGGCGACGAGTTCGGCGTCCTCCTGGAAAGCTGCCCGTTACAACGCGCCGAAGAGATCGCGGAGAAACTGCGGCGCGCAATGGAACAATTCCGCTTCGACTGGGACGGCCGCATGTTCCGGATCGGCATCAGCATCGGGGTCGTCCCGGTCCGTGGCGAGCACGGAGACGCGGCCCAGTTCATGAGCGAAGCCGACGCCGCCTGCTATCTGGCCAAGGAACGCGGGCGCAACCGTATCCATGTCTCGCGCCCCGACGACGCGGCCCTTTGCCGGCACCAGGGCGAGATGAACTGCCTGCAGCGCATCAATCACGCCCTGGAGAACGACCAGTTCTGGCTGTACGGCCAGCACATCGAGCCAATCACCAGTGGCGGTCCCCGCCACATCGAGGTGCTGCTGCGGATGATCAACGACGAGGGCGCGATCACACCGCCCAGTACCTTCATCCCGGCCGCCGAACGCTACGGCCTGATGGCGGCCATCGACCGCTGGGTCATCGACCGGGTATTGCAGGTCGCCCGCCACACCGCGCCCACGGACGGCCATTTCGCCATCAACCTGTCGGGCCAGTCGCTGTGCGAGCGCGGCATGCTGGACTACATCGTCGAACGCATCCAGACCAGCGGCGTGGCGCCTGGCCGCCTGTGCTTCGAGATCACTGAAACCGCCGCGATCGCCAATCTCAACCAGGCCAGTCGCTTCGTGAACACCCTGCGCGCCATGGGCTGCTGCTTCTCGCTGGACGACTTCGGCACCGGGATGGCGTCCTTCGGCTACCTCAAGACCCTGCGCGTGGATTACCTGAAGATCGACGGCAGCTTCGTGCGCGACATGAGCGACGACCCGATCAGCCATGCCATGGTCGAGAGCATCCACCACATCGGCCAGGTCATGGGCATCAAGACGGTCGCCGAATGTGTCTCCCACGAAGACCTGCTGCCACCCCTGCGCGCGATCGGCATCGACTACGCCCAGGGCTTCGGGCTGCACCTGCCGGAACCCCTGGAACCGTGCCCGGTTCCGAGCCAAGCCTCCACCACCGACACTCGCTACGCCTGATCGGGTCGCTCCGGAGGCGCGTCTCAGGGGCTCCAGCCCGCTCATGCGCGGGCCCAATCCCAGGGACCTTCGGGCCCCGGGTTCGGTTCCAACCGCCCCTCGCAGCGGCTGGGTCGCCGACACGAACGCCAACGTCCCAGCACCTTCCGGAACCAGAAAGAAGAAAGGCCGCCCGAAGGCGGCCTTTCAACCACGGGTCGATCACCACGCCGCCCATCCCGACGGCGCGGGTGGCCATCAGTAGCCGGTGCTGCCGTGCACGTCCGGCGGCGCTTCGCGGGTCAGCATCGCCCAGGTCAGGTGGGCCATCACCTCCGGTGCCACCACCGTATGGCGGTTGCCAGTGTTCTGCATGCCCTCGCGCAGCTCCTGGCGCACCTGCGGCTGGCCGCTCAGGTCAAAGATCACGTCCACCTGGTCGCCACGCGCCACGATATCCGCGACCGACTCCAGCGGGATACCCTTCTCCTCGGCCAGCCGGCGGCCCTCGGTCTCGCCCTTCTCCGAGACCGCACAAAGCGTCATCCCCGGCAGGCCGGACTCGAGCAACATCTCCAGGAAACGGCCGCCCACCCGGCCAAGCCCCACGACTGCAATCTGAATCGACATAAACACTCCATCCTGTTGGTCTTGTTGTTGTCTCCACACACGCGCAGGGAAACACTGATCGGTGTTTGCCTAACGGGTGCCACCCACCACGCGTGCACCCTGACTGTAGGCGATCTGCGCCGCGCCTGCACGGCGCCTCCGCGATGCCCCTCGCCCCGCCCCGCATCCGGCCATTTGGCGCGCATGGCCCCACGCCCTACAGTGCCCGCAACCCGTCAACGAATGGAGCCCCCATGGACAACGTGCACCTGCCGATCCGCGTCGACCGCCGCGAACAGGGCAAGATCATTCAGCGCATCGAACGCCTGGAAGGGGTGGAACTGGAATTCACCGACCTCGATGTCGGCGACTACCTGCTGCCCAACGGCGTCGTGGTCGAGCGCAAGTCCGCCACCGACATGGTGCTGAGTGTGGTCGACAAGACCCTGTGGGAAAACGCCGCCAAGCTGAAGGCCAACCACAGCCAGGTGGTCTATATCGTCGAGGGGGACCTGTACGAACCGCGCTTCCACCAGCAGGCACTGGATATCCACCGTGCCCTCGCGCACCTGACCATCGCCCTCGGCATCAGCGTGCTGCCCAGCCCGGATGCCGACAACAGCGGCATGCTGATCTACCTGCTGGGCCTGAACGCCCAGATGGAGCCGGACCCGGCCGACCGCCCCACCAAGCCGGACACCCGGCGCAAGGCCGCCGAGTTCATCGTCAGCGGCCTCCCCGGCGTCGAGGCCGACACGGCACGCGACTTGTTGCGCGACCTCGGCAGCGTACGCGACATCATCAACGCCGACGCCGCCACCCTCGCCCAGACCGACGGCCTCGACACCGAACGCGCCGAACGCATCGAATCCGTCGTCACCTACGGCAGCCGAACCACCTGAACGCTCCCAAGCCGCCAACCACACCACCCCCTGTGGGAGCCTGCTTGCAGGCGAAGCCCCCGCCAAAGCCGGAACACCCCGGCCATCACCCGGCCCCGGCACCGTCACCCCAACCGCAGCACCACCCAACCCCCGGACATCCCGGCCGCAGCGCAGCGAAGCGCCGGGATCCCCCCGCCGGATGTACCCCAGGCCCAGGGCCACCCCAACGCTCGAGATCCCGGATAACCGCTACGCGGTTTCCGGGATGACGCCACCGCCCCCCGCACCTCCCTACGGCGCGTCGTCCAGCCAGCGGCGCAGGCCGCCGCTGCGGCGGATCTGGCGCTGACTGGCCGCGGCCAGGGTGCCCGCGCGTGGCTCCAGCAGGCTGAGCCAGCGGCTGGCGCGGGTGATCGCGGTATAGACCAGCTCGCGGGTCAGGATGGGGCTGTCGGCCTCCGGCAGCACCAGCGCGACATGCTCGAACTCCGAGCCCTGCGCCTTATGCACGGTCAGCGCAAAGGCGGTCTCGACGGCCTCCAGCCGGTTGGGCAACACCCAGCGCACGCGACCCCCCGCCGCGAGAAAGGCGACGCGCAGCACCGGCGCCGCCGCCTCCGGACCCCCATGATCCCCGGTCGCCTCGGGCTCGCCCCGCGCCAGCCAGGCCGGAACGGCCAGGGCAATGCCGATATCGCCATTGATCAGCCCCAGCGCATAGTCGTTGCGGGTCACGATCACCGGTCGCCCCTCGAACCATGGCGCATGCCCCTCTGACCCGCCGCCACGGCCGGCCTCCATCTCCAGCAACCCGCGCGCCTGCAACGCCCCGGCAATGCGCCGATTGAGCCTTTCGAGCCCCCACGGCCCGCGCCGCACCGCGCACAGCAGCTGAAAGCGCCCGTGGGCCGCCAGCACGTCCCGCGCCCAGTCCTCCCAGGCGGCGCGCGGCGCCCCGGGGGCCGGCCGGGCCACGCGCAGGCCTTCCAGGTAGTCCGCATACCCGACCGCCTCGCCCTCGGGTGTGTCCGCGCGCCCCGCCACTGCCAGATCCACCAGAGCCGCATCCTCGGGGTGGGCGAGCACCCGCTGCCACACAGCATCGTCGCCCTGCGGCGACCCCGTGACCTCCCCCGCGTTCACGCCGGCGGCCAGGCGTCCGATCCCGCTGTCGGCGCCAAAGCGGTGACTCTGGCGCAGCATCACGATGTGCTGGTCCAGGGCCTGCCCGTGCGCATCCTGCATCGCCGCTGGCACGGCCTCGCCGGTCACCGCTTCCAGCCACTGCACGGAGTCCGGCGTGTAGTGCCCACCCCCGGCGCGGTGGCACAGCTCGCCCAGCACCGCGCCGGCCTCCACCGATGCCAACTGGTCGCGATCCCCGAGCAGGATCAGGCGCGCCGTGCGCGGCACCGCCTCGACCAGACTGGCCATCAGTTCCAGGTCGATCATCGACGCCTCGTCCACCACCAGCACGTCCACCGCCAGGGGATTGCGCGCACCGTGGCGGAAGTGCCGCGTATCCGGCCGCGCCCCCAGCAGGCGATGCACCGTGACCACCTCGGCCGGCAGGTTTCGCCGCAGCGCATCACCCTCCGGCAGCGCCTCCAGCCCCAGGCGGTCCAGCGCCCCGCTGACCGAGGCATTCAGACGCGCCGCGGCCTTTCCGGTCGGCGCCGCCAGCCGGATACGCAACGGGTCTTCCGGACCCTGCAAGCCCTGCAGCAGCGCGAGCAGCCGCAACACCGTGGTGGTCTTGCCGGTGCCCGGCCCGCCAGTGATCACGCTGAAACCGGAGCCGGCCGCCAGGGCACAGGCCAGGCGCTGCCAGTCCGGGGCGGCGCCGACCGCGGGCGCCCCGAACAGCCAGTTCAGCCACTCGCGCGCCGCGGCCGGATCCAGCGCGTCCTGCCAGGCCGCGCGATCGGCCACCCGCGCGCGGATCGCCTGCCCGATCCGGCGCTCGGCCTCCCAGTAGCGGCGCAGGTAGACCTGCGCGCCGGTATAGACCAGCGGCGTCGAGCCAACCGCATCCGGTCCGGCCAGTGCCGTCCCGTCCAGGGCCTGCGCGACCGCCGTCGCCGAAACGCCCTGCAGCACGGACGACGGCCGCGGCAGGGCCGGCGCGTTCGGTTCCCCCTCCGGCGGCAGGGCCAGCGTGGTATCCGGTTCCTGCAGCAGGGCGTCCAGCTCCAGGCACACATGGCCGCGCCCGACCTGATGGCTGGCCAGCGCCGCCAGCAACAGCGCCAGCGGCGGTGCGCCGGGATCCTGCTCGTGCAGAAAGCGCACCAGGGCCCGGTCCACGCCGCGCAACCACCCGGCCGCCTCCCACTCGCGCAGCAGCACCATCAGGGCCTGCACGGACCCCAGCGCCCCGGCATGCGATACCGCGTTCATGCCGCCCCCTCCCGGTCGACGCCGTGCGTCATCCAGCGATCCAGCTGCTCGATCAGCGCACGCGGCGGGCAGTGGTGGAACACCCCGTGGTCCGGCGCGTCCACGCCGCGCAGGAACAGGTAGACCCCGCCGCCCATGTGCTGGTCAAAGTCGTAGCCCGGCAGGCGGGCGCCCAGCTGGCGATGCAGTGCCAGCGTATAGAGCACCAGCTGCAGGTCGTAGCGATGCTCCAGCACCGCCGCGCGCAGGCGCTCGGCGGTGTAGGCCCGAGCCGAGGGCCCCAGCCAGTTGGACTTGTAGTCCGCCACGTAATAGCGCCCGGCGTGCTCGAACACCAGGTCGACGAAGCCCTTCAGCATCCCGTTCAGCGTCACGTCCCCTACCGGCGGGCGCCCCTCGCCCGGCAGGATCTGCGCCCGTACCGCCTGGTCCAGATCCGCCGCCTTGAGGCTTTGCGCCGGATACAGGAACTCCAGCTCTGGCTGATACGTGGTCAGCCCGCCCAGCGAGAACGTCCCGCCCTCCTCCAGCGGGAAGCCGGCCGTCAACAACTGCTGCATCCAGTCCGTGACCACCGCCGACCACTCGCCCCAGCCCCGGCGCTCGCAGCGAGTCGCCACCTCCTGTGCCAGACGTTCGGGCTGCGCGACCTGCGCGGCGAGTCCCTGTTCCGCCGCCCACTCCAGCAGCCCGTGCAGGAAGGTGCCCGGTCCCGGCCCGCGCGGGAAGGCGTGCAGCCCGCTGGCCGCGCGTGGCCCGGCCTCGGGCTCGAGTTCGGGGAACTCCACGGCCTCGCGACCCGCATCCGCGACGCCCTCGCGCAGCACATCCTCGCGCGCCGAATCGGGCGCGATCGGTGCCACCCCCTCGTCGTGCGCGGCAATCGCGCTGTAGCTGGCCACCCACCAGCGCTCGAAGCGCCGCGCCGGCGCTTGCCGGGCCGGCCCGGTGGTCGGGGCATTGGCGCCGGTCTGCACCGCAGCGTCGCGCACTTCCGGCAGCGGGCCCACCCGGATCGCCGGCTCGTCGCCCGCGGCGGTACGCAGTGCCGCCTCCAGCCCGCCGTCCGCCACGCCCTCGGGGCCGGCCAGCAGATACCCGGCTGCGGTCTGGTCGAAATGGTTGGTCTTGCTCCTTCCCGAGACAATCGGTGCAATCCCCAGCCAGCAGGCATGGCGCGCCCGGGTCATGCCCACGTACAACAGGCGCAGGTCCTCGGCCAGGCGTTCGCGCTCGGCCCGCTGGTACACCGCGTCATCCATGTGGAACACCCAGCGCGCCCCGCCCTGCGGCGGATGGTCGCGCCAGGGCACGTCCTTCTTCGCGTCCGTGGGCCGGAAATTGCAGGCGAACGGCAGGAACACCAGCGGATACTCCAGCCCCTTGGACTTGTGCAGCGTCACCACCTTGACCAGGTCCTCGTCACTCTCCAGGCGCAGGATCTGCTCCTCGCCGGTCTCGCCGTCGCCGTTCCGGTGCTCCATCACATGCCGGATCAGGGCCTGCTCGCCATCCAGCTCCGCGGCCGCCTGCTGCAGCAGCTCGCTCAGATGCAGCAGGTTGGTCAGCGCGCGCTCGCCCTCCGCCGTGGCACGCAACCGCCGGGGGACCTCGAAGTCGTGCAGCAACCGGCGCAGCATCGGCAACACCCCGCGCGTCTGCCACAGGCGGCGGTAGTCGCGGAACTGCTCGACCCGCGCCTCCCAGGCCAGCTCGTCCACCGTCAGCCGGTGCAGCTCGGCCAGCGACTGCCCCAGCGTCGCGGTCGCCAGCGCCGCGCGCAGCAACCGCTCGCTGGTGGGCTCGGCACAGGCGCGCAGCCAGCGCAGCAGGTCCCCCGCCTCATCGCTGGCATATACCGACTCGCGATCCGACAGGTACACGCTGCGCACGCCGCGTCGACGCAGCTCGGCGCGGATCGCGTCGGCCTCCGCGCGTCCGCGCACCAGCACCGCCATGTCGCGCGGCCGCACCCCGGTCAGGTCCGCGCCCTTGCGAAAGCCGCAGGTACCGGCCACACCCCCGTTCAGCAGCTCCACCATATGGCTGGCGCAGGCCTGCGCCATGCGCTCGCGGTAGGCGCCCTTGGGCACCGGCTCGCCGGGGTCATGGCACCACAGCGTGACCGCCGGGGCCGCCTCCCCGTGCTGCTCGAAGACCTCCGCGCGGCCATTGGCCGTAACCGGCACGAACGGCAGCGGGTTCTCCGCGCCAGTACGGAACAGAAACGCCCCGTCCGCCCAGCCCTCGGCATGTCCGAACAACCGGTTCACGCCATCCACCAGGGCCTCGGTGGAGCGGAAGTTGCGCTCCAGGGTGTAGTGACGACCGGCAGTGGCCGTACGCGCCGCCAGATAGGTATGGATATCCGCCCCGCGAAAGCCGTAGATCGACTGCTTGGGATCGCCGATCAGCAGCACGCCGAGGTCGCGCGGGTTCTCGTCGATGCGATAGACGCGCTGGAAGATCCGGTACTGCACCGGATCGGTGTCCTGGAACTCGTCGACCAGAGCCACCGGGAACTGCGTACGCAGGGTCGCGGCCAGGTGCTCGCCCCCCGGGCCGTCCAGGGCATCGCGCAGCCGGGTCAGCAAGTCGTGGAAGCCCATCTGCGCGCGCTGGCGCTGAACCTGACGAAAGCGCGCATCCACCTGGCGCGCCGCCGCCTGTAACAGGCGCTCGCGGTCATCCACGCAGACCTCGGCGTGATCGTCCAGTCCCGCAAAGGCCGGATGCAGATCCTCCGGCAGCGTCTGACCGCCTTTCAGCCGGTCCTGCATGCCGGCCGCACTGAAACGCAGCAGCGGGGAGTCGCCGGAGACGCCACCGGGCCGCAGCGCGCCCGGATCCTCGGCCCATTCGCGCATCGCACCCAGCAGCTTGTCCGGGTTGCTGTACTTGCCCGGCTGCAGGACCGGGCCGCGCAGCGCGTCAAACTGCTCCTTGATCGCCTCGAAATCCTCGCGCCAAGGGCGCTTCATCGCCTCCAGCCGCGCCAGCTTACCGTCCAGCGCGGCCTCCAGGCCCTCCGGGGTCTCCAGCCCCGCGTCCACCGCATCCGCGGGCAGATGTCCGACCAGCGGCCGGATCTTCTGCAACAGGGTCTCGGGATCGGGCCCGAAGGCATTGCGCAGCAGGGCCAGCGGCGCCGGCGGCTGCGGATAGACGAAGCGCCGCCAGTAATCACGCACCGCCTCGGCCAGCAACTCCTGCTGGTCACTCGCCAGGTCCTGGGTGAACAGGCTCCCGCTGTCGAAGGCGTGCTCGCGCAGCATGCGGTAGCACCAGCCGTGGATGGTGGACACCGCGGCCTCGTCCATCCATTCCGCCGCCAGCTCCAGCCGGCGTGCCGCGCCCGGCCGCTCCGCCTCGCTGTATTCGCCGCGCAGCTCCCTGTGGATGTCCTGCACGCCCGGCACCGCATCCGGATCCTCCGCGCGGAACACCCGCGCCGCGATTGCCAGGGTGTCGCGGATGCGGCTGCGCAGTTCCTGGGTCGCGGCATCGGTAAAGGTCATCACCAGGATCTGCGGCGGCGTCAGGGCGCTGGTGCCCTCGCGCAGCTCGCCGTGGCCCAGCACCAGGCGCAGATACAGCGCGGCGATGGTGTAGGTCTTGCCGGTGCCGGCGCTGGCCTCGATCAGGCGGCTGCCGTGCAGGGGCAACCCGAGCAGGTCCAGCTTGTGCGCGGTGGCGGTCATTCTGCGACCTCCGACTGGTTCACGACCACAAACACCGGTCGGTACACGCGGTCCCGCCAGAAGCCGAAATCGGGATCGGCCAGCAGGGTCTCGGGATCCGGCCAGGCCCGTGCCAGCGCGGGACTGCGCGACCACTCGCCAGGGCTGTAGTCGTTCCCCCGCAGGGTCTTCAACGCCTCGTCATACGGGTCCTTTTGCCCGTCCTCCGCCTCCAGCCAGGCAAAAGCGGCGGCGCAGGCCAGCGGCAGCGGGCGCTCCTGTCCGGCCGCCCAGGCCTCCAGCAGCGTGCCCAGCAGTTCCTCCGCCAGACCCGACTCCAGCCCAGGGAGGGTCAGGCGTGTGTCCAGCGCGACCAGTTCGGAACCCACATCCCCCGCGCCGGCGTTGGCGAGCAGATGCATCACCCACGGCGCCATCAGCTTGTCGTAGCGCCACTTCTTGCCGTTGGCAATACGGCTCGCCGTGTAATCCAGGCAGACCCGAACCCGACCCTCGCCATCGCCGCGTAGCGCGGGCGGCACCGCCTCCAGGCCCCAGTGCGCGTGTTCCAGGCGCAGCGGACGCCCCGCCTCCAGCCGTTCGGGATACAGCGCAAGGCGCTCGCCGATCCGCTCCAGCAGCCGCGCGGCCTCGTCCACCATCGCACCACGTTCCAGCTCGCCGGCCGCCCCCAGCGGCAGCCAGCCGGCGCGCTGCAGGCGTGCGGATTCGACCTGCAGGATCTCCGGCCAGGCGGCCGCATCAGCGGCGGATTCAAGCGCGGTCGCAACCAGATTCTGGCGCACCTGCCACTGCTCCAGCCCGCCCAGCCCGAACGGCTCCAGGTCGTCACCGGGGGCCTCTTCTTCGTCGAAGAACACCCCCAGGCGATAACGAAAGAACGCCTCCACCGGGAAGCGCAGAAAGCGCGCAAGGGCCTCCGGCGCCACCGCGCGCGGCTCGCGCTCGGCCTCCAGCAGCGGGATCGGCTCGCAGGCGCCCTCGGCCGGGGCCACATCCGCGGCGTGCACGGCCTCCCATTCCCGGGCATAGGTGAAGTGCCGCTCGTCATCGTCCGCCGGGAAGTTCACCGGCGAGAAGGGCTGGAGCGGGTGCCAGGTGGTCAGGTATTCCACCAGGGCCGGGCCGGCCTCGGGCCCGTCAACCCCGGCCAGTCCCCAGCCGGCGGCCAGGTGATCGCGCAACTGCCCGACCAGCACCGAGGGCGGGCGCGGCTCGTTGTCGCGCACATGCCGCCCCACCCAGCTCACATGCAACTGGCGCCGCGCGGAGAGCAGCGCCTCCAGGAACAGATAGCGGTCGTCCTCGCGCCGCGAGCGATCGCCCGGGCGGTAGTCCTGTGCCATCAGATCGAAGTCCATCGGGGTCGGGCTGCGCGGGTAGTCGCCGTCATTCATGCCCTGCAGGCAGACCACCTGGAACGGGATCGCCCGCATCGGCATCAGGGTGCAGAAGTTCACCGAACCCGCCAGAAAGCGCTGCCCCACGCCCGAATCGTCCTGACTGGCCAGCCACTGCTCGCGCACCACGGCCAGCGGCAGCGCCTCCTCCAGACCGGCGGCCGCACAGTCCTCGCGCCACTGCTCCAGGGCCTCGCCCAGACGCTCCAGGGTGAACAGTTCGGCGTCAGTCTCCGGCGCGAAGAACTGTTCCAGCAAGGCGGCAAGCCGCGCGGCCCAGTCGCCCGGGGCATGCGCCCGGCGCAGCCAGCCCCAGGCGTCTTCCAGCGCGGAGATCAGGGCCTCCAGCGGGCCCAGCAAGGCGGCGCTCAGCCCACCGATCTCGTCGTAGGGTTCCACCCCCTGCCACGGTCCCTGGTCGCCCAGGGCGTAGCCCAGCAGCATCCGCCGCAGGCCAAAGCGCCAGGTGTTCTGCTCCAGGCCCTCGGGCAGGCCCAGACCGGCGCGCTGCGCGGCATCCAGGCCCCAGCGCACCCCCGCGCCCGCGGCCCAGGCATGCAGCTGCGCCAGATCCTCCTCGGCGATGCCGAAGCGCCGCCGGACCGCCGGCACGTCCAGCAGGTCCAGCAGTTCGCTGACGCCCATCCGGCTCTCCGGCAGGGACAACAACTGCTCCAGCGCGATGAGCACCGGGTCGCGCCCGCGCGGCCCCTGATCCGACAGCGTGTACGGGATGAAACGCGGGTCGTCGGTCTCCGGCTGGCCAAACACCGCCTCGATGTGGGGGGCGTACTGGTCGATATCCGGCACCATCACGATCACGTCGCGCGGGCGCAGCGCGGGATCGTGCGCGAAGTGGTCCAGCAGCCGGTCGTGCAGCAGCTCGACCTCGCGCAGCGGGCTGTGCGCCACATGGAACTGGATGGAGCGGTCCGCGGCCGCAATCGCGGGCCAGGTCTCCCGCGTCTCGGCCAGCGGCCGCAGCGCGCGGATGTCCTCCTGCAACTGGTGCAGCAGGCAGTCCTCCGGCCCGCGCGTGCCGTGCGGCTCGAAGACATCCACCCGCTCCCAATCCAGTGTGCGCAGCACCCGGCCGTAATGTTCGGGGTCATCGTGCTCGTCCAGCAGCCCGATGTAGTCGCGCCCCTGCTTGCCCCAGGCGGCCAGCAGCGGATGCGCGTGGTTGTGCAGCTGGGCCTCGTCCAGGGCCTCCGGCATCCCCGCCTTGCGCGCCTGGCGCCGCCGGGTCGCGCGCAGCAGGTCCTTGTCGGCCACGATGTCGGCCCAGTAGTACTCGCAGGGGTTGTGCACGCAGACCAGCACCTGGCAGAAGCGCGCCAGCCCCTCCAGCGCCTCCAGGATCTGCCCCGGCAGCGAGGAGATCCCGAATACAATGACCCGCCGGGGCAGACCCTCGGGGCGGCGCTCCAGCGTACGCACCGTATCCAGATAGCGCGCGTGTACCGCGGAGCGGCTCACCCCCTCCTGCGCGACACCGATATCCGCCTGCAGCAGCCGCCACAGCTCCGCCTGCCAGCGCTGCCCCGGCGCCAGGTCGCGCGCCTGCCCGCGCGCGTAGCGCAGCACGTCGCGCCCGGCCGCCCAGTCGGTCAGCCAGTCCGCGCGATACACCTGGTACTGATCGAACAGGTCCGCCAGGCGCTCGGCGAGCTGGAAACGCTTGCGCAGGTCGCCGCCCTGGCCCGGGTCGTCGTCCTGCAGGAACTGTCCGAGCGGAGCGAAGGCCTCCTGCCCCAGGCACGCCGGCAGCAGGCGCATCAGCCGCCAGGTCAGCGGGCGCTTGGCATAGGGGGATTCCAGCGGCACGGCATCGGCCCCGAGCACCGCGCGGTAGGCCGACCACACGAAGCGCGACGGCAGCTGCATGTCCAGCGCGGCCGCGATCCCGCAGCCCGGCGGATCGACATCCGGCGGCGCCGCCAGGGCATGCCGCAGCCACTGCGCCATGCCATTGCTCTGCACCAGAATGGTCTCGTTCTCCAGCGGCGCCAGCGGCGCCCGCCGCATCCACTCCACCGCCAGCGTACGCTGCGACTCCAGGTGGTTGCCGTGCAGTACCACCATCCCTGGCTGTAACTCGCGCGACTCCCCCAACAGCGGCTCCTTGATCGGTTCCCGAACTCCCCGCGAGGCCTGTTAGCCGGGGGGCAATCCAGATGCGCCTACCCTACCACTCCCGGGCGACCCTCTCCGTCGCGCCAATCACCCCAATGTGCATCAACGGAGGCCGGGCGGTTGGGCCCGCTTTACGCGCGCGGCGCCGCCAGCAAGCTCTCGAACTCGGCCGCCGGCACTGGCCGGCTGGCGTAGTAGCCCTGGTAGTGATCGCAGCCCAGTTCGCGCAGCGCCGCGAGCTGCTCGGCCGTCTCCACGCCCTCCGCAAGCACGCTCAGTCCAAGGCCATGCCCCAGCCCGACGATGGAACGGGCAATGGACCGGTCGTCGGCGTTGCCCGCGTCCTCTTCTTCGGCCAGCCCGTCGACAAAGCTCTTGTCGATCTTCAGCGTATCGACCGGGAAGCGCTTGAGCTGGGCCATGGAGGAATAGCCGGTGCCGAAGTCGTCGATCGCGAAGTGGACCCCGCGCTCGCGCAGACGCTGCAGGATGCGGCGGGCACGGCTCGGATCCGCCATCAACGCCGACTCGGTGATTTCCAGCTCCAGCTGATCCGCCGGGAAGTCGAAGTCCTCCAGCAACTGCCCCACCTGCTGGTCGATGGGCACGCGCTGGAACTGCAGCGCCGAGACATTCACCGCCAGCCGCAGAGGCGGGTGCCCGGCGGCGCGCCACTGATGTCCCTGCTCGATCACCCGGCGCAGTACCCAGCCGCCCAGTTCGACGATCAGCCCGGTCTGCTCCGCCAGCGGGATGAAGCGCCCCGGCGAGATCGGGCCCAGCTCCGGGTCGGTCCAGCGCAGCAGCGCCTCCGCCCCCAGCAGGCGGCCGTCCGCGACGTTGTACTGCGGCTGGTAGTGCACCTCCAGCGCATCCTGCTCGATCGCCCGGCGCAGCCGCGCGGACAGGTCGATGCGCTCGCGCGCCGCGCGGGTGAACTCGTCCGAGTAGTAGCGATAGCTGCCGCGCCCGTCCATCTTGGCCTGTGACAGCGCGGTGCTGGCCTGCTGCAGGAGGGTATCGGCATCCGCCGCATGCTCCGGGAACACCGCGATGCCCACCGTGGCGGTGACCTCCATCTCCATCCCGTTCCCGAGATCACAGGGGTAGCTCACCTCGCGGATGATGTTCTCCGCGACCAGCGCGGCGTCGTCCACGTGGCCCAGGTTCTCCACCAGCACCGCGAACTCGTCGCTGGCCAGGCGCGCCACGGTGTCGGTCCCGCGGCGCCCCACCTGCAGCCGCTCGGCGACCAGGCGCAGCAGGCGATCCCCGGCCGCATGGCCCTGACTGTCGTTGATGTCCTTGAAGCGGTCGATGTCCACGAACAACAGCGCCAGATGCCCCTGACGCCGCCGCATCAGCGAGATGCCGTGCGTCAGGCGGGCGCGGAGTAGCCGGCGGTTGGGCAGCTCGGTCAGCGGGTCATGGTGGGCGAGGAAGTCGAGCTCCGCCTCGGAGGCCTTGATCCGCGAGATATCCGCGAACACCGACACGTAGTGCGTCAGCCGACCCTGGCTGTCATGCACCGCGGTGATGCTCTGCAGTTCGGGGAAGATCTCGCCGTTCTTGCGCCGGTTCCAGATCTCCCCCTGCCAGTGGCCGTTCACCTGCAGCTCGCGGAACAGGTTCGCGTAGAACGCCTGATCGTGGCGCCCGGACTGGAACATCTTCGGCGTGCGGCCGACCACTTCGTCCTGGGTATATCCCATCAACTGCGTGAAGGCGCGGTTCACCGACAGGATGTGCGCGGTGGCATCGGTGATCACCACCCCCTCGCGGGTGTTTTCGAACACCACCGACGCCAGGCGCTGACGCTCCTCCTGTTCGCGCCGTTCGGTGATGTCCTCGACCGTCGCGACGACGCGGTCCAGCGCACCCTCGGGCGTGCGGCTGCACTTGACGTCGATATCCGCGACCATCACCCGGCCATCGCGCCGCAGCAGGCGTTTCACGACACTGTAGCCGCTGCGTTCGCCGCGCCGCATCTCGGCGTCCAGTTCCGCCTCGCAGCCACGATCCTCGGGGGTCGCCAGCCGGTTCCAGTCCATCGCCGTCAGTTCGTCCGGGGCATAGCCCAGCATGTCCGCCAGACAGGCGTTCACGCGCTCCCAGCCCTCGCCACCCGGACCCGAGATCGCCATACCAACGAACGGCATGTCGAAGAAGATCCCCAGCATCCGGTCCTGGTCGGCATGGGCCCGCACCAGCGCCAGGTTGCGCCGCAGCCATTGCTGGCGCCACAGCAGCCCGCCGGCCGCCAGCACGACCAGCCAGACCAGCAGCGTGGCCCCGGCCGCCCAGACCGCCTGCTGGCGGGGTGCCAGCTGCACGCCATCGAGATCCCGCTTCAGCACCAGGTCCCAGCCGGCCGGCGCCAGGCCCTGCACACCCGCGAAGAAGCGGCTGTCCGCGTTGTCGAAACGCTCGATCACCACCGCGTCGCGCGGATGGTCCAGGATCCGCTCGCGTAGCCGCGGGAACGCAGCCGGAGCCGGGATGATCACCCCGCCGGCTGCGCTGATCCGGGCAATCGTGGCCCGCTGGTCGCCGCCCCGCACGACGATATGCGCCTGCGCATCCAGCCCGTTCCGGCTCTCCGTCAGCGTCAACAGCGGATGCAGGCTCTCGACCGTGGACGACAGCAGCACCAGCCCCACCACCGGATCATGCGGCCGCGCGCGATCCCGCACCGGCACCGCCCAGCTGATCCGCGGGCGTCCGTCCGGGTCGGCATGCAGGATGGGTTCGCTCGTCTCCGCGCTGCGCCGCACTTCGCGCAGTACGGCATCCATCTGCGATTCATCCAGCGCGCTGCGCCCCAGTTCGATCACCGGCTGGCGATTAGCATCCAGCAGGGCAACACCGTCGTAGTCATAGGCCCGGCGCATCAGCTCCAGGCGATCACGCACCTGCTCCAGCGCCAGCACCGAGCGCCGTTCCAGCGCCGTCACCGCGAACAGATTGAATCCGCGCGCCTCGGCCAGCACCACGGCGTCCCCGGTACGCTCCGCCAGCCAGCGATCAATCACGCCCCCCTTCAGGAACGCGGCGCGTTGCAGGTCCTCGCGGGCCTGCGTCTCGGCGGCCGCCACCTGCCACTGCCAGGCGCCCAGCCCCACCGCCGCGGTCGACCCGATCACCGCGGCCGCCAGGGCCAACCAGGGCCAGTAGCCGAAGCGCCCGAGTGCCTGACGGGACCCCGCCACCGGTGCCTCCGGGTTCGAGGCCGGCAGCCAGCGCATCGCCGCGTACAGCAATACGCCAGAGACCAGCACAAACCCGATGCCCTTGCCCAGGTTCGCGCGGGTCAATGCGTCGGGCACGTCCGCGCCGGCCCACCACGCCAGCGCCACATCGGACAGGGCAATCCACAACACCCCCACCACGACATAGCCCCCGGCGATCCAGCCGGCGGCGAAACGACGGGTCCTGCGGCGCGCGTCCGTCATCGAGCGCCCCCGCACGCCCATACGGCAGACGCAAAAAGGCGCCGTACCCCGTTTCCGGTCCGCACGGCGCCCCAAAGGCCGGGTTCAATGGTTGTCACGTCGTCAGTCGACACTGCCAAAGGCATTCGCACCCGCAAAGAGGTCTCTGTCCAAATCTGTTGTCACCGGCATACCGATGTACTACCCGGCCCGAACAGCATGGGACCCGCCGAAGCGGGCCCCTAGGGAGACGCTGACTTAATCGCACGTTCGCGCTCGAGTCGCTTTTGCGTGCGAACAAGGCGCGGTGACTGCGGTGCAGTCATTCTGCACAAAGGAGCCGCAACGCCGTTCCCGCGCGAAAGCGGCCGAGCCCCTGCTTTCAATCGCTTGTGGGGTTGGTGCCCCCTGTTCCCCGATCCTGCGTTGCGCCGCTTGCGGGTAGAACCACTACCCGCTACACGACGCGCCTTGTCTCGGAAAACAGGGGGCACCAACGCGGACGTGCGATTAAATCAGCGTCTCCCTCGTACCGGTTCTCGCCCGAGAACCGGGTCACAGTACCGGACTGTACCGGATTGCGTTACTCGGCGACGGTCCGCTCGATGATCGCCTCGATCTCCTCCGAGGACTTCTCCATCACCTCGGCGACACCCTCGGGCATCATCGGCAGGAAGCCCGGCACATTCATCCGCGAGATGAACACATCGCCCTGGCTGTCCTGATAGATACTCACGCGGCAGGGCATGAACGCGGACACCGGACGGAAGGCATCCTCCTCCAGGACCTGCGCGCTGTAGCGCCCGCTGCACACATCCAGGATCACCACCGGATCAATCGTGAAACCGCGCTCCGACAGCGTACCGGCCATGTTGTTGCGGTTCAGGATGCTCCACCCCGCCTCGGACGCCTCCTGTTCAAACGCGGCAAGCGTGGCCGGGAAGGAATGCGGGCTCGGGGTCACCTTTACCATGTCCGGGCGTTCGCCCCCATGACTGCCGGCCTGCACCGCACCGGCAAAGGCCAGCGCAAACAGCATCGCCAGAAGCGCGAGGAACCGCGCACCATGGCGCATGGTCATCACATTAGACTGCATCTTGATTTCTCCTTTCCCTACAAGCGGGAATCGTCGTGATGGTCCGCCTCTTCGTTACGTTGGAGACGTCACCTGCACAAACAGACTAGCGACAACGGCCTGGACCCGTATTGATGCAGGTCAACCAGACACGAATCAGACCCGTTCCAGACGGGTCCCACCGGCGCAGCGTCGCCGCAAACGCAAGGAGATCGACATGGAAGCCACACTGAAAAACGGAACGGTCACCCTGAAGATCGACAAGAAGGCCGCCAAGGACATCGCCGAGAACATCACCGAACTCGACGGCGAGATCAGCAACGGCGCGCGGGCCCTCGGCTCCGTACTGCAGGAAGGCGTCTACGAACTGGAAAACGAATTCCGCCAGCCCCCGCACGCCTTCGACGAGCACGCCCCCAAGCAGCCCTCCATCGAGGACTGACGCGCCCGCCACGGCCGCAACAAGCCAATCAAGAATACTAAGGAGCACGACATGCACCTGGAAAAAGCCGAGAACGGCGAACTCGTCATCACCATGCCCGAGGCCGAAGCCGCCGACGCCCTGGCCACGCTGAAAAAGCGCGCCGACGAACTCGACGAATGCGAGGACCTCACCGAGGCCCTGGAAAACGCCGGCGTCCAGCTCCCCGAACAACCCGACCACATCCGCCACGAATACATGCCCCCGGCGGACCACTAACCCCGCCCCACACTCTTGGGGCGGGCACGCCGTCACACCCCGGGGCGATGATTCGGGCCTATCCAGCACCCCATCGCTGAGAGACTCGGCTCCTACAATTCCAGGGCCACCACACGGCGTAGGAGCCCAGCCCCCTGGGCGATCCGACCTGCCCACACCCCAATCGCCGAGAGGCTCGGCTCCTACGCATCCCGAAACCACAGCCCCCGTAGGAGCGTGCTTGCACGCGAAGCCCCCGCCAAAGCCAGTCACGGAACACCTTCCGCAGCCCCCACCGGCTCACAAGCAAGAAGCCCAAATAAACCCATGCCCCATAAAGAGAAAGAGCCACCCCAGCATCCGTGCCCGGGCGGCTCTTTCAGGGGGCATCCCTGTCCCCGCGACAAAAACTAGCACACAAAGTAGAGGATTCCACCCCATCCACGAAAAAAACGCCCAACGGTCGTTTTCGACCCCTCAGCGGTAGCCCCACTCCCCACCATCGGACCAAATTCGAGCATTACCCGACACCGTCGCATATCCAGCATCCCGGCACCATGCTACAGCCCGCTACTCCCGGCTCCCCCAGATCCCGAATAACCGCAACGCCGTTTCCGCGACAACGCCCCCGATAAGCCCCCTGTAGGAGCGGCCTCGGCCGCGAAGCCCCCGCCAAAGCCCGAAAACCACCCGGTCAGGGCAAACACCAAACCACAACCCTTGCGCCTCTCCAGCCCGGCCCAGCGAAGATGCCGTAAGAACCCAGATCTCTCACGCCGGACCGCACCCGACGCCGGAGCCATTCCGGCGAAACCCCGGATAACCACAACGCGGTTCCCGAGATAACCATCGATGCACACAAATCAGCCCAGCAATGCCTGTGTCTCCGCGTCCAGCGCACTCCAGTGCTGGCGCAACCGCTCGGCCAGGTCCTCCGCCTCCAGCAGCATCACCGGCATCGGCAAGTCCGCTGCACGCTCCCGCGCCGCGGCCGAGAACCCGGCCAGGTTCACGTACATTCCCCGGTCACCGGCGCCGCGTCCGGTGGCAAAGCGCTCCAGTTCGACCAGCTCCGTCTCCACCGTCGAATCATTCGCCACACCCACCACCAGCCGCGGCACATAGTCACCCCCGCCACCGGCCGGAACCGTCACCCGCTCCAGCCACGGCCGGTTTTCATCCTCCGACGCCTCGACCACCACATACCCCATTCCGCGCAACAGCCCCTGCACCACCCGCATCCGCTCCGATGCCGCCAGTTGCTCCATCCGCTCAGCCCAGTCATCCATCACCATCTCCCGCATCCACCCCTCGACGCTAAGGGAAAACCCGCACAGAAACCAGATCCCCGCCCATCACACGCCAAACACTGAACCATTCCCCTGTAGGAGCGGCCTCGGCCGCGAAGCCCCCGCCAACGTTCGATAACCACCAACCCCACCTCTTCTATGCCCCGAAGCCCCATCACCCGGCACAGCACCCGCCTCCTGCGCCGATCGGCAGAACCTCGACCGTATCCCGGCAAGACTCGCCCCAGAACACACAATGGTGTACACTGTACGCTTGGGTGGTACAGACATAAGGACATTTCTCCACGTGCTCCATGCCATTGAATTCATTGAAACCCCAACGTTCACTCGGCAATTCCAGGCGATCGCTACAGATGATGACCTGAAAGAACTCCAGAACACGCTGATCGCCCAACCCGACAAAGGCGACCTGATCCAGGGAACAGGCGGCCTACGGAAAATCCGCATCGGGTTGGGCCAACAGGGAAAGCGTGGTGGCGGCCGCGTCATCGACTTTCTGGCGAGTGCGCAGATCATCTATCTGATTCTGGCCTATCCGAAGAACGTGAAAGACAACCTCACCGCCACCGAAAAAGTGGCCCTGAAAGCACTGACTTCACGGCTAAAAGAGGAAACTCCCCAATGAGCATCTACGACGAACTCCAGAGCTCACTACAGGAAGCCGTCGCCATCAAGCAGGGCAAGAAAGCACCCAGCCGCGTCACACGCCACGAAGTGGCGGACGTGAAGGCCATTCGCGCCCACTTGCACGTTTCGCAAGCCGAATTTGCCAAGGCCATGGGAACGAGCGTCGACACCATCAAGAGCTGGGAAGCCAAACGCCGCAACCCCACCGGACTTGCCGCAAAGGTCCTCGCCACCATCCAGGACAACCCCAGCTTTTACAGCGAAATCGCCGCGCACTGACCCGAGCGAAACGCAAAGAATCTTCGTATCCCCCGCAGGAGGCCAGCCCTCTGGCCGATGGGGCGTCGGGCTGGCGTGGGTGATCGGCCAGAGGGCTGGCCTCCTACATCGAATACCGCCCCCGGTGGGGGCGAGTCGCCCACGAAGCCCCCAACGCGCTACTACACACACCTGATCAATGCGCCGCCACCCAGTTCTCTACCTGCAGCCCGGATACGCGCTCGAATTCACGGCCATTATTCGTGACCAGCACGGCCCCAATGGCCCGAGCATGCGCTGCGATCAAAAGGCCGTTTGCACCAATCGGAGTCCCTACGCGCTCCAGCTCGGCACGGATGTCGCCGTAATGTTCGGCCGCTTCTTCCGGCCAGTCGCACACCCTCGCGAAAGCCAGAAAGCGCTCCAGTGCGGCCTCGCTGCGTTCCCTCTGATTCGACCGGCGAACCCCGTACCGCAATTCCACCAGAACGACAGCAGAAAGGCCCACCTCCCCCACTGGCACACCACTCAGGCGTGCGTGCACCTCGGGTGGTCGGCGTTTCATGATGTAGATGCAGATATTCGTATCCAGCATGTAGCGCATGGCTCACAACGCCTCGCGATCCTGCGCCACGCGATCCTCGATCGAATCGGGAAAGTCATCCGGCAGGGTCTCTCCAGACCCCTGGAAGTAATCATCCCAGGATCTCGGCTTGGCACGCAGGATCAACGCATCGCCACGCTTCTCGATAACCACTTCATCCGCATCGAACGCAAAACCCTTGGGCAGCCGAACTGCCTGGCTGCGTCCATTCCGGAACAAACTCGCCGTGCGCCGCTTCATCGCCAACCCCACATCCTTTGCATATGCCTAAAGCATATCCTCCACCCGCTCCCATTCCAAGGCCCCGCTGCCACCCCTGTAGGAGGCCAGCCACCTGGCCGATTGTATGTTGGACAGGCCCCATCGCCCAGGAGGCTGGCCTCCTACAACCAATGCTACCCCCCTGTGGGAGCGGCCTCGGCCGCGAAGCCCCCGCCAAAGCCCGAAAACCACCAAAGCGCGGAACCTAACCCCGAACCCGATCCCCGGAACCCTTCCCCGTAACCGTCAAAACCAAATACCGGAAATAGCCCGCCAGCGTCAGCGACCCAATCATCTTCGCATCCACCTCGGCCAGCCTCTCGGGGTCCGACATATCGATCCCGTTCACCTGCGCCAGCCCGGTAATGCCCGGGCGCACCGCAAACACCCCGCGCGCCTCGCGCGCCGCGATCAACTCCACCTGACTCACCAGACAGGGCCTCGGCCCCACCAGGCTCATCTCCCCCTTCAGCACGTTCCAAAGCTGCGGCAGCTCATCCAGCTTCGTCTTGCGCAGAAAGCCCCCCAGCCGCGTCACCGACGAAGACTCCGCCAGATGCGTCGCCACCGACGCCGTATCCGGCCGCATCGTCCGAAACTTCACCAGCACAAACGGCCGCTGATACCGCCCCACCCGCTCCTGCCGGAACAGCGGCGAACGCGACTCCATCCAGCCCAGCACCCACAACACCGCCATCACCGGCGCCGCCACCACCAGCCCCACCAACGCCAGCACCACATCCAGAATCCGAATCAAAACGCCTCCTAAATCCCAACCAACAACGCCCCGTAGGAGGCCGGCCCCCTGGCCGATTGGACGTTGGACAGGCCCCATCGGCCAGAGGCTGGCCTCCTACACCGAGCGCCGCCCCTGCGGGCCTGGCCTCAAAGAACCCGCTCCAGCGACTGAATACCCGCTTCCACCGAACGCCGAACGGCGTCATGGATGCCAGCCGGGAACCCCGCCGGCAATTCATGTTCCACCTGATCCAGTGCGGATGGGGCCTGCAGCACCACGGATGCCAGGACCTCGTGCACCATCGCCGCAGGCAGACGGGCCGAAGCGCCCGTCTCCAGAAAATGGCGACCCTGGATGCCATCCACCCGATAGTGGTTGCGCCGCCCCACAGCGAGCGCCAGCCGAACCTGCTTGCGCTCGACCTGTCGGCTGGCCACGCTGGGTAAAATCGTCAACACGTCATACAGCGGCGTGAGCCGGAACCCGCCGCCCGGTTGCAGGAACACGCTGAAATTCTTGGCGTGCCCATCCGTGGCGCCGATCAGCCAGAACAGGGTCTGCGCCTTCAACACTGTCGCCTGGTCCGCCCCCGGCGTATCACTGCCCCGCAACAGCCCCAGCACATCCACCAGCCCGGGGCCACCTTCGCTCTGATACTTGCGGCTCGGCGGCACGCCCAGTGCCTGGCAGCAGTCCTCCTGCGGCAAGCGCAGCAGCCGCCCATCGCGCGCCCAGTGTCGATCAAACCGCTCCACTACCAGCGCCCGGGCGCCCCCAAAGCGCCCGATCTCCGCACGCGCCACCGGCAAACCAAACGCCGCCAGCAATCGCAGGCAGTAAAACTCGTTCTCCACACTATCCGACAGATCCAGCCCGTTGGGTAACTGCCCAATAGCGGGCTTCAGGATATGCGTAGTCGGCGTCGAGCCATGCGGCTTGAGCCAGCGACCCTCATGCCACAGCAGTGCCGTCTTCTCCTGGGCACCGGCAATCGAAATGCGGAAAGCCTCGTCGCTACCCAGACCCAGCGGCGCCTGGGCCAAACCGCCAAGCAGCTCTTCGATGCCCCTTTCATCGACCGGCTCCCCCTGAATCCCTCCAGCGGGCCCGGACTCCTGCGCATCCGACAGCGAAAACTGCAAAGCCCCCACACAATCATGCCCGATCGCCGCCAGCAGGCTGTAGGCATCCGTCCCAGCGGCGCCCACACGTTGCGCCACACGCCGCCGCAGGACGTCCGCATCCGGCAACAAGTTCTCGAACACCGCGGCCACGGCCTCGCCGTGGTAGGCATCTTCCCGCAACGGAAGCGATAGCGAGACCGGCAGCGCATGCTCCCAGCCCAGCCAGCTAGCGTCATACCGAAACCGGATCGCCCCGGCCGCCGACTTCTCCAAAAACCCCACTAGGCGACTATTCAGCAAGACACGCAGCGGCGGATGGCGGCGCGTGCGCGGCATCAGAAAATTTCTTCAATGGACGCCGCCGACCGCGCACGGGGAGAAACCTGAAACTCCAGATCCAGCGCCGCCAGAACCGCAAGCAACGTCTCCAACCGGGTGGCCGGGTTTCCGTTCTCGATCAGGGAGATCGTCTCCTGACGCAATCCCGACTTCTCACCAAGCGCGGCCTGCGTAAGGCCCTGCTTTCGCCGGACCCGGCGCACAATCGTCCCAATCTGCTTAGGTGTTCGCGCAAGCAATGTCATAACGCCCGATTATGCGCCCAACCCGATAACCAATCAATATCGGAATCAACCCATAAACCAAGCACCCCGCCGCCCTCTGGCCGATCACCCACGCAAAACAACACCCCCCTGTAGGATGCCAGCCCCCTGGCCGATTGGATGTTGGACAGGCCCCATCGGCCGAGGCTGGCCTCCCACACCAAATCTCACCCCCTGTGGGAGCGGGCTCGCCCGCGAAGCCCCCGCCAAAGCCGGAAAACCACCAACCTACCCAACCAACGACACCACCGCCCGCCGCAACCCCTCATCCACACTCACCGGAGGCTCCCACCCCAGCGTCTCCCGCGTATCTGAAATATCCACCTGCAACGAATCCAGCAACCGCCGCGCCATCTCGCCGCGCCTCACCGCACGCGCCCCGGCCCGCAACAGCCCAGGCGGCACCGGCACCAACCGCGCCCGCCGCCCCATCGCCGCCGCCACCCGGCGCAACAGATCCGTGGTGGAAAGATCCTCCCCATCCCCCGCCAGGAACACCCGATTCGCCGCCGCCGGATGCTCCAGACACGTCACCAGCAGATCCACCAGGTTATCCAGCCCCACCAGCGAACGCCTGTTTCCCGTCACCGCCCCCAGCGGCAGCGGCACACCACGAGCCACCCATTCCATCAACTTGCCAAAGTTGCCCGGCGCATTCGGCCCGTAGACGAGCGGCGGCCGAACGATCACCACCTCCATCCCCGTCTCTCGGCTCAAATCCTCAAGCCCCTGCTCCGCCTCCCACTTGGATACGGCATAGTCATCCTCCGGAGCCGGCGGATCATCAAAACGCAAAGGGCGCTCACCCGAGCGCCCCAGCACACCAATCGAACTCAGAAAAACAAACCGCCGCACCCCAGCCTGCGCCGCCTGCCGCGCCAGCTCCAGCGTCCCGTCGACATTGCACCTGCGAAACTCGGTCAAAGGATCATCAGCCGCCTCATCCAGCACATGCGCCCGGGCCGCCGCGTGGACCACCGCACTCACCCCGTGCAGCGCCTCACTCCAATCCGCGCCCGCTTCCAACGAAGGCGTAACAACCCATTCCGCGCCACGCGACAACGCCCCACCCCGCCGCGAGCCGGCGCGCGCCTCCCAGCGACCGTCCCGCTCCAGGCGATCCACCAGCGCCGATCCGACAAAGCCGCTCGCACCGGTGACAAGCACGCGCCCCGTCATCCCTCAACACCCGTCATTGCGAGGGCCCGAGGGGCCCGTGGCAATCTAAATCCACGCCCCCATCGACGGGATGCAACCACCCCAGCCGCCGCGCCACTCTCGGAAGATGATTCCGCACCGCCGCCCGCCCCGTCTGATGCGCCAGACAGTACGCTGATCGCATCACCGACAACCCTTCCAGCTCACGGTAGACCCGCCAGGTGTACCCCGCCGTCGTCAACTTGTTGGATGAAACGGACCCGGAGCGAACCGTATACCGAACCAGCGGCTCATTCAGCCCCTGCGCAAACTCCACCTGCTTCAACAGCCAAAGCCACAGTCCGTAATCCTGCCTCCGGTCGATAAGCGGCATCTCCACCTTCCCGAAGAACCCGGTGTCGTACATCACCGTAGAACAGCCAATGTAGTTGGTCTTCAGGAGCTCTCCATAACCAACACGCTCCGGCACCCCGGCCGCGGACAGCCGCCTCCCCTGCTCGTCCACACGCTCCATCGCCGTAAAGCTGAACACCGCCCCGCGCTCCATCAACTGCACCTGCCGCGCCAGCTTCTCCGGCGCCCAGACATCGTCGCTGTCCAGAAACGCGATATACCGCCCGCGCGCCTCGCGAATGCCCGCATTGCGCGCCACCGCCGGCCCGCCATTGCGCTCCAGCCGCAACACCCGAATGCGCGCATCCTCCGCCGCCAGCGCCTCCACCCGCGCCACCGAGTCATCCGTGGAAGCATCGTCCACCACCACCAGCTCCCAATCCGCCAGCCACTGCCCCTGAACCGAACGCACGCCTTCAACCACCCGATCCGCCGCGTTGTGCAGTGGCATCACCACAGAAACCCTCGGCGTGGACGAATCCGAACGGGTCACAAGCCCACCCTCGACCGGATCACACCCCATCACAGTGCTCCCCGTGGCTCTGCGGAATCGACACGCACCCACATCCCGGCAAACCAGCACTCACGAGCGCCCCCGTGCACGTCTGGTCCACACGCAGCAGTCCCGACATCTAAACAACCTCGCCAATCTTTTCCCAGCCCAGTACCCGCACATCCTTCCGCTGGTGCTCGCCCTCTCCCCCGTAAATCAGCGTAGGAGAACGGGCCATGTCACCGGCCAGCACGGTCCAGCGCTCCAGCCCGGTGAAGAAATCCCGGTTCAACGTCTGCCCGGACTTGATCTCCACCGGCACCAGGCCACCCGCCCACTCGATCAGCAGGTCGACCTCATTACCGTTGCTGTCGCGCCAGAAGTGGAAGAGCGGCGGCTCGCCGCGATTGAGAAAGGCCTTGCGCAGCTCCGAAATCACGTATGTCTCGAACACCTGCCCGCGCAACGGATGCACCACCAGCTGTTCCGCCGCCTGAACCCCCAGCAACCAGCACAACAACCCGGTGTCGTGGAAATACAGCTTCGGCGACTTGATCAGCCGCTTGTTGAAATTCGCATGGTGCGGCCTCAGGAGAAACAGCACATAGCTGGCCTCCAGCACCGAGATCCACGCCTTGGCCGTGTTGTGGGTAATACCGCAATCGGTCGCAAGGGATGACAGGTTCAACACCTGACCACTGCGCCCGGCACACAGCCGCACAAAGCGCTGAAAGGCGTCCAGATCCTGCACCTGGAGCAATTGCCGCACATCCCGCTCCACGTACGCCGTCACATACGCCGGAAACCAGTGCCGTGGAGACACCGGCCGGTCATACAGTGCCGGGTAACCACCGGTAAACATCATCGCATCCAGAGCCGTTGGTGCCTGCCCGGCCTCCACCAACTCCGCATGGCTCAACGGCAGCAACTCCACAAAGGCCGAACGCCCGGCCAGCGACTGCGAAATCCCCGACATCAACCCGAACTGCTGCGACCCCGTGAGCAGAAACCGGCCCATGCGACCATCGCCGTCCACATGCGTCTGCAGATAAGAGAACAACTCCGGTGCCCGCTGAACCTCGTCCAGCACCGCCCCATCGGGGCACTGCGACAGAAACCCGCGCGGATCATCCAGCGCCAGCGCCCGCACATCTGGATCTTCCAAGGAACGATACGGGCGATCCGCCATCACCGAGCGTGCCAGCGTCGTCTTGCCGGACTGGCGCGGCCCCGTGACCGTGACGATGGGAAAGCCGCTCAACAGCTCCCTGACCAGCGTTTCGGCTATGCGCGTTATCATGCGCGTACGCTACCGCTATTTATGCAAACTGTAAATTGAGATAACCATTTGCATAGATCAACGCCGAACGGGGCCACCGCTCATACGCGTGACCAGCACTCGCCCCGGCATCCCTCAGCCCCCGTCATTACGAGGGCCCGAAGGGCCCGTCGCAATCTCGATCCACACCCCATCCACGGCGTGCAACCACCCACGCTCGCCAACCCAACCCCGTGTAGGAGGCCAGCCCCCTGGCCGATAACCCACGCCAGCCAACCCCATCGGCCAGAGGGCTGGCCTCCTACACCAACTGCTGCCCCCTGTGGGAGCGGGCTCGCCCGCGAAGCCCCCGCCAAAATGGCCCCCGAAAATAATCATCCCAATCTCGGGTTTGACGGGCAGCACCAAGGCACAACGTACCGTCGCGCTCCCCAAGCCGATTCCGATACCGCGTGGCACGCGCCGCCAGTGCCTTCATCAGACGGCCCATCGCCGCGACCTCCTCGCCCGGCCCCAGCAACAGGTGAACATGGTTGGTCATCAGGCAGTACGCATACACCCGAATCTCCAGCGCACTACTTAGCTCCCGCAGATCCTCCAGGTACCGCTCATGATCCTCGGGCCCGGCAAACACCACCTGCCGGTTATGTCCCCGCTTCACCACATGGTGCGGCATATGCGGCAATACCACTCGCACCATCCTTGGCATGCCTTCCCTCGCTGGTCATTCCTCTCGACCGCCACATCCGTGCATCGGAAAATAAATCTGTCCCGGTTTTAGCCACTACCGCAACAGCCGACGGTAAAGCGTCAGTAGCTTCTCCGCCTCCGGCGCCCAGCTGTACTCGCGTTCCACTGCCTCACGCCCGCGCCGACCCATGGCCTCGGCCTCTTCCGGGTGGGCCAGCAGCCACTCCATAGCCGCGGCGATCACGGCCGGGTCCTGCGGATCGACCAACAGACCGCATCCAGCGCCGTCCACGATCTCCCGCCACAGCGGGAAGTCGGACGCGATAATCGGCAGCCCAGCAGCCATGTATTCGAACATCTTGTTTGGCTGAGCATCCAGATGGTTCGGGGCCGGATGAAACAACACCAGCCCTGCCCGCACGTTCCCCAGGATCGCAGCCACCTCCGGGCGCGAGGCCCAGCCATGAAACACCACCCGCTGCCAGCCCGGTAGCGCGGCGAGTTCGTCGCCGTGGGTGGCGGGCGAGAACCCGCCGGCCAGTTGCAACCGACAGGCGGACTGACCTACACGGCCCGTGGCCTCCACCATATCCCGCGACCCGCGTATGCCCGTGATCCCACCGACATAGGCGAAGTGCGGCGGGCGCTGCTCGTACGGCACCGGGTCCGGCGCCACCAGCTCGGCCAGGATGGGGAAGTTCTGCACTGTAATGGTCTTGTGATCCGGGAAACGCCGCGCGATGGTCGGCGTGGCGGCAACGACACCGTCGAACACCCGCCCCGCCAGCCACTCGAACGCTTCCGCCGCCCAGGCCACCGGCCGCCGCAACCACGCCGAAATCCAGTGCTTGCCCAGGATCTGCCGGGGCACGTCCTCATGCACGTCGTACACCACCTTGATGCCCGACAGCTTCAGCGCCAGCCCCACCGGGATCAGCTCCGGATCATGAAAATGCGCCACCCGCGGCCGCACAGTACGCACCGCGCGGTACATCCGCCAAGCCCCCAACACCATCCGTCGACCACGCCCCCCTAGGGTCAACCCTGTATCCACCACCTCAACGATCGCAGCTTCATCACATTCGGACCCCTTCCCATCCTGAACATACAGGCCGACGTCCCCGTCAAGGTATTCGGCAAGCGAAGACACTTCCTTCACCCGGATGCGCGTATCACCCCGTGGGTGCACGGTCGTGAAGTGGATGATCTGTGTCATCGCCCGCCACCGTCATCTATGAGCACATCACTGTGCACCGCCGTCAACATCTTTGATTCCCTTTCCCCAAAGAGTCTGCATACTCGTTCCTTAAAGCCCTGACGCAGCGCGGCACCCTTGGTTTTCGTTAAATTAGATGCCAGGTCGCGCCTAGTCATATAAACGTTTTCGAAAACAATCGGGTCGTTCATGCTGCCAGGCCTTGAGGGTTTCCACCGGCGTCCGATGCCCCAGCGCCTTCTGGCCGATGTGATGGTTGTACAGCCGCTGGTAGTGCCGCAGCGCCTCGTCCAGGTGCTGGCCAGAGTTGAAGTGCCGCGTCCGCAGCAGGTCGGCGATGCGCCCGTTGAAGCGTTCGACCATGCCGTTGGTCTGGGGCCGCTTGGGCCGGATCAGGCGATGCTCGATCCCGTGTTCGGCGCACAGCCGGTCGAAGGGGTGATGCCCCGTGGGCTCGCGCTCGCCAGTCGCGGCAAAGCGGTCCGTGAACTCCTTGCCGTTGTCGGTGACGAGGTGGGTGAGTTGGAACGGCGCTTTCTCGAGAAGCTTCTTCAGAAAGCCGCGCGCGGCTTCGGCGCTCTTGGTGCGCCGCACATCCTGGTACACCCAGCGGCTGGCCCGGTCGATGGCGACGAACAGGTAGCCCCTCGAGGCCTGGTCCGCCATCTGCGGCAGGTACTTCACGTCGACATGCACAAAGCCCGGCACGTAGTCCTTGAATGGCTTGTGCGCCGGTTCCTCGGGTTCCCCGTCGCGTTCCCGCTGCAGGGCCCGCACGTCAGCCACGCCGTGCCGGCGCAGGCAGCGCGCCAGCGCCGCCCGGCTGAGATCCGGGTTCAGGAACTCGCGCGCCACGATCAGCAGGTCATCCAGCGACAGCAGGGCCACTTCCCGCACCTGGATCACGATCGCCTCCTGCTCCGGCGTCAGGGTCGTGTGCAGCCGTTTGGGGCAGTGCGACCGGTCTTCCACGTCCCGGCGGTAGCGCCACTTGCGCACGGTCATGCGGGTAATGCCGTAGCGCCGGGCCAGCTCGGGATCGCTCACGCCCGGCGGCGCTTCCTGCAGCTCCCGCCGAATCTGGGGTGTGGTCCGCGCGTTCGAATGGATCGTGCTCGCCATGCTATCCGTCTTGCGTGGGGTCGTCGCACACGCTACTCAGCCACTCCCGGGCACGAAACAGGGGCGCCTTCTCGTGCGGTATAGAATCATCCGTTACCCAACACCTAAGCCCCTTGCAACAAGTGCTCAACGATCCGTTCCGCGGCCTTTCCACCCCCGTACAATTCGCCGTCGTCCTTGACAGGACGTGCCAGATGCCGCGAAGCCGCCTGCTCGATACGACTAGCGTCGGCACCAACCAGCTCATTCGCGCCAATCTCGACGAGTTCCACCCACTCGGTCTGATCCCGCATAGTCACGCACGCCTTGCCGAAGAAAAACGCTTCCTTCTGTACACCGCCACTGTCGGTCATCACTAAATCGCAGTGATCTAGCAGCCAGATCATCTCAAAGTAACCGACCGGGTCAATCGTGTGGGTCAGCAACTCCAGGCCCTGTCGGGTGATCGCAGCACGAGTCCGTGGGTGCAGGGGCAAAAGAACCGGAGCCACGTCACGGTGAACGGCATTTAAGGCCTTGACGATTGCCGCGAGGCGTGTCGGATCATCCGTGTTTTCGGCCCGGTGCAATGTAACCAGAATGAACGGATTCGCCAGACGGCCTTCTTCCTTACCTCCTTCCACCTGATCCTGCCTGCGCAACAACACCTCCGGTAGATCGGAGGGACGCATGGCTCGTTGCGCGAAGAACAAGGCGGCATCCTGCATGACATCACCAACCTTGAGAACATGAGCCCACTTGTCACCGAAGCCTTCTCTTTCAAGGTTGTGCACCGCCGAGCCAGTGGGACAGAACAGGAAATCACTGACTTGATCGGTGAGAATGCGATTGATCTCCTCGGGCATACGCATGTTGAAACTACGCAAGCCCGCTTCGACATGAGCGACCGGAACATGAAGCTTCGCCGCAGCCAAGGCTCCGGCTAGCGTTGAGTTCGTATCACCATAAACCAACACCCGGTCGGGCTTCTCCGAAAGTATCACCGCCTCGATCTGCTCGAGCATCCGGCCAGTCATCGCCCCGTGCGACCCTCCGTGAATGTCGAGTTGCACATCAGGGCGTGGAATCCCGAGCTGATCAAAAAAAACGTCGGACATGTTGGCGTCGAAGTGTTGACCCGTGTGAAGGAGAATTTCGTGAATCCCCTCCCGTGCCTGGATAGCTTTTGAAACAACACTCGCCTTGATGAACTGTGGCCGAGCACCAATAATCGTCAGAATCTTCATATAATGGTTAGAGCCCTTTTTATACGAAGCATCAATGAATGCCCCGAACTATTTCCTCTTTTTCGCCGATGCGAAGCGCTTGATTCCGTTTGCCAGCGCTTTGCAAATGCTCGCAAAAATACCGTTCAAAAACGACACGATCGCCAACACGAGTAGAATTTTCGCGTATTCACCAAGGCCGCCGACCACCAGGTTACCCGCAATGCTCAGGAAAAGTATCAGCCGAATCCACATTCATAAGGGCAGGGCCAACCCGCCCTTTATCTCGGCAAACGTCCTTTACCCCGGGATGCGTTTCACTCTCCTAAGCTACTACTGGTAGGCTTCAAGCAGAGCGGGTTCGAATTTCGACCAAGACATCTCCGACGAAAACCTTTCGCAGTTCTTCCTCCACCTGGCAAGGTCGTCCTCGTTGATATTTTCCAAGGCCGACAACACATCGGACGCCGAGAAATCTCTCGGGAGCAGAGTACCGATATCCCATGCCCGGATCATCTTGCCCATCTCAATGAGGTCGGTGGCCAAGATCGGCACCCCGGCGTTCGGGTACTCCCAAAGCTTGTTCGGCGTGCAATACAGATGGTTCAAGCTCGTGTTTTCGTACGGAATAACACCGAGTGTCGCCCCTGAAGTCCAGGCCACAAGGTTATCTTGAGAGACAGGGGGGAGAAGCTCGACCGCAGACCGACCTTGCTCCCGCCCCTGATTCAACTTAGAAGAAACGTGAGAAATCATATCTTCTAGCTTCCCCCAACCCATAAAAACGATCGTCCAATACGGGGGAAGGTCTGATGCAGCTTCTAACAGAACCTCAATCCCACGCCCCGGCGAAAATCCGCCCTGAAACAATAAGACTTTTTGTGAACCTTCCAAACCAAGCGTTTTCTTGATTTTATTTTCGGAGCATGAATCTGACGAATATCCACCTTTACGTGAGCCATCATAATTCAGCATTGTTGCATTCATAACGACCGACGCCGAGGGCAAGCGTGGAAATTTTTGGGCGTAGATCTCCTTAAAGCTATCGCTAATGGTTACGAAGGAGTCAATCTTACGCGAGGCTGTGCGCATCAATTCCCTTATGTAAACACGCTCCATGCAACTTGAGTAGGCAACCTCATCATATAACTCATGGGCATCCCAAATTAACTTCACTGACGGATTTTCTTTTTTATAGCGCAGACCGGGTATCAACGCGATTAGGTCATGACAATGAACGTAATCATATTCCTCAGATTTTATCGCATTAAATAAAGCACCGCCAACCCGTTCAAACGCTGCTTTTCTCTTGACGTACCCAACTTTCTCAAAAAGCAGAGGCCAAGCAGCATATGCTATTAAAAGCAAGCTTAGGAACATTAGCACCAGCAGGCTAAATTTACCCGGATCGGAAGAGCCACCAATGAATACGCCGGCGAGGACGGCAATCAAGCCAAACAAAACACCGGAAGACCCTTTTACAATCTTCTTTAAATCATTCCGAAACTTGTTAACAGCGTTCACTGAACGAAGTATAATCTTGTATATATGAAATTGATAACCTAACTTTGTGCACCGAGACGTAAGATCTATAAGTGTAAACGATCGACATCCTTCGATCTTTTTTGCCATCACCTCCCTGTCCGTTTTGACACCATAAACATCAACCGCTAATCCCGACTCCCACAACGTCTTAACCTCTTTCAGGACTCGGGCATCCTTAATCACACTATTGTGAACAATAACCGCGACGCGTGTGGCATTTTCTCTCATCTTATCATCCTCGCATACTGATCGATTTCAGGACCTCAGCGTGTCAGGCGACAAACACGCCCACGCCTAGTCAAGGTCAGGAGACATATATTAGGAATCGACGCCAACGCCGCCAAGTCGATCTGACACACGCGTGATTACCATAAAAGCTCGCACTCAAGGACGGATCAACATCTTACCGGCAACTGCATGCTCTTTTACTAGAAGCTGCCAACATCCCCGTGGACACACAGACGATCAATGCAAAATGTCCTCAGCATTTTGAAATTGCTTGAGAACTTTCCCCCGATTTAAAGCATTCAGAAGGTCCTGAGGGCTTGCGAAGACCAAATCATTTTTGCGGAGAAAAATATCGTTATTGTGCAACCAGCTTTTTGCAATCCTAATCAATCGTCTGTCAAGCTCTGGGTCGTCGTATGAAGAGGTCCTTGCTAAATAAATTAGGGCCATGATGTGCTGTGTATGGTAGTGATTTTTCCCGTCCTGTTTGGCAAAGTTGGTTGGATAACCACATATCAATTCAGAGTCATCATAATCACTCAAACTAACCTTTACCGCACTCAAATCTCCGTCCAACGCATGTGACTTAAGCTCACGCCACTCACCCGTTCCGTCCGGTGTTGCGCGGTAAGGATCATAACCATCATCACGAATCTTCAGAGTAAATTCACCACGTGAATATACATAAACGTCGAAAAGGCCAGAGCAAGTTAGACCCATTGTAGAGCGCCGCCCGGCCTGCCTCAGAATGCGCACATCGAAGCCGGAGAGAACACGTTCATAGTCACGAACCGGAAACACTTGGTAGTTGCTTAAGCGGGAATCTTTTGCTTTATAAAAAACACCATATTCAGCATTATCTGAAACATGATCCAAAACAACTCGATGAGGAGAAGTATCTGAGTATCTGCTTATTTTTCTTTTATTATCGTACCAAACATCGCTATTATCTGCGAAAAAAACAAGGTTATCGTGAATATATTCAGCAACGTCCTGATCAGCCCGGACGAGGGCATAGTCGTTCAGATGCAATAAAGAGTGCAACCATCCGTTCAATATTATTTCCGGATTCGACTGAAAGAGAGGGAGTTCTAACTGAGCCACACCCAGGTTAACGCCGCCGATATCATGCGGCAGCATCAGCCCCTTCAGAACTTTCAAAAGGGCCTCATCTAGCTGCTTTGTTGGCGTTTTCTTAAATTGATTCAATAATCCAGCGAGGATCTCACTCTGACTAATCGCACTGTACATGAGATGCGGGCCACTCATGCGATTTAGCGCATATCGGTTTGGGTAATAGAAAGCGACACCGCCATTCGGCAAGTCGACGGAAACCTTAGACAAGGCGTTCGAGATCGCCTCTGGGACATTTTGGTTGTATATCCAGCGACCAAAAACCATCGGATGAAAGACGTATTCGTTGGGATTGTCGTTTTGCCAGTATTTAGCGTATGGAACCCCATGATGAAGAACGACCGATTGCTTGTTACCGTACATTTCAAAGTCGGTAGACTTCACTCCGATCTCAACCACCTTATCGGCATAAGCCATAGCCTGCTCTGAAGGTTGAAATGGTCTAGGTGTATAGCAGCTCCCCCCCCCCCCCAAAAGCTCGCATGCCATTTTGTGCATATTCGGATCTCCAAAACCAAGAGATGGAAGGAATAACAATGTCGCTGTCAACAGATTTTTCCGCATACTCATAAAAGCCGGGCCACTGTGCCTTTCAAACAATTGGCAACGCGCTCCATGGAGCTTGACGCGAGATAAGGGTGCATAGGAAGACTAATTACTGCCTCGGCAGCTCGATCACCCCCGGGTAGATATATGGACTGATCGCTCACCGCTGGCTGCTTGTTGAGCGGAATCGGATAGTGGACCGCGGTTGGAATGTCTTCCTCCTTGAGAGCCGCCTGCACCGCCTCACGATCGGAGACACGAATGGTGTACTGCGCCCAAGCGCTACAGTTATGTTCCTTGATAACTGGAGTTTGGCCACGGAATGCTTGGACCGACTCTGAAGAGGGTTCTGTCAGTGGCTGTCCGTGAATGTCCGTGGCCGACAAGAGCTTGTTGTATCGAGCGGCAACCTCGTTTCTAAGCGCCAGCTCTTCTTCCAGGATTTCAAGCTTGGGCAGCAAGATAGCCGCTTGCAGGGTATCCAGGCGGCTATTCACTCCCACACGGAGATGGTGATACCGCCGGTCCTGCCCGTGACGGGCGATCTGGCGAAGTTTTGTGGCCAGTTCTTCATCGTTGGTGAAGAGTGCGCCGCCATCCCCGTAGGCCCCCAAGGGCTTGCTGGGGAAGAAGCTGGTGGTACCGATGGTGGTCAGGTTGCAGGAGCGCTTGCCCTTGTAGGTCGCACCGAAGCTCTGCGCGCCGTCCTCGATGACCGGGATGCCGTGCTTTTCCGCAATCGCATTGATCTCATCGAAGTCGGCACACTGCCCATAGAGCGAAACCGGGATGATTGCGCGTGTCTTTGAAGTGATCGCGGCTTCAATCTTTGCCGGATCCATGTTGTAGGTAACGGGATCGATGTCAACATAGACCGGTTTTGCACCCAGTACGGCTGGCGTTTCCGCGGTGGCGATGTAGGAAAAACCGGGAACGATAACCTCGTCGCCCGGGCCGACACCGACGGCCATCTGCGCAATCTGCAGGGCATCCGTGCCGTTGGCGCACGAGATGCAGTACTTTGCCCCAGTGAAGTCAGCCAGCTTTTCTTCCAGCTCGGCCACTTCCGGGCCAAGGATGTACTTGCCGTGAGCGAGCACCCGCTGGATGTTCGCGTCGATCTTGTCCTTGATGCGTGCCTGCTGCGCGGCGAGGTCGATGAACTGCATATTTTTTGATCTTCGTTTTGGTCTCACGCGAAGGCGCTAAGACGCTAAGGGTTGTTGGGTTCCACGCGTATGGGCTGACGGCACGTCCCTGCCACACCCACTGTCGTTCTTTATTTTGGTGACTGTTTGCCTTAGTCGAGAGTCACTCAGCCGTTACTTGGCCACCGGAGAGCTTATAGCGCCTGCCCGTGTGCTCACAGACTGCCTCACCATCCCCTTCCAGGGGCAGGTCGAGGCGTTCGCCGTATTCGCTCATCCAGCCGATCTGTTTGGCGGGGACGCCGACCATCAGGGCGTAATCGGGTACGTCTCGGTTGATGACGGCACCGGCACCGATGAAGGCATAGCGTCCGACGGTGACGCCGCAGACGATGGTGCAGTTTGCACCTAACGTGGCGCCCTGCTTGACGAGGGTAGGACGGTACTCGTCCTTGCGCGATACCGCCGAGCGAGGATTGTAGACGTTGGTGAAGACCATGCTCGGCCCGCAGAAGACGTCGTCCTCTAGGGTGACGTCGTCGTAAACCGAGACGTTGTTCTGCACCTTGACGTTGTCGCCGATCTCGACGCGGTTTCCGACGAATACGTTCTGGCCGAACGAGCACTTCTTGCCGATCCGCGCTCCTCCACAGACATGTACCCAATGCCAGATGCGGGTGCCTTCGCCGAGCTGCGCGCCGTCATCGACGATGGCGGTGGGATGGATGGTTGTAGTCATTGAATTAGCCACGGATGTTCACGGATGGACGCTGATGGTCACGGGTTTTGGGTAGTCACGGATGATCACGAATTCACCTGGATGCCTTACAGGACGAAGCGTTTGATTTGCGCCCGGGACTGGCCGAAGTTGATCAGCAGGCCGAGCGGAATGCCGGTGGCCCGCAAATAGTTGAGCACTTGCGCTTGGTGCTCCGGTGCCAGCTTGCTACAGGCCTTCAGCTCCAGCAGCACGCGTTTCTCGACGAGGATATCGGCAACGTACTCGCCAACTGCTTGTCCCTTGTAGCAGACCTTTACGGGCTGCTGTGTCTGCACCGGGAGCCCCGCATCACGCAGTTCGATTGCCAGGGCGTTTTCATACACTCGCTCCAGGAACCCCGGTCCAAGTTCATTGGACACCGCGAAGACACAGGACCGGATCCGATAGGTCAGATCCTCTTCAACAAGCGTTCCCTGCTCGTCCATATCCATTCGCCCTTCATCCGTTTTCATCCGTGAACATCCGTGGCCGGCTTTTTGCCCTTGGTCGTCAGTAATCCAGCGGCAGAGGCGTCTGGCGGCCGTCGCGGGCGGAAAGATACGTGGCGATGAGAATTTCCAGGGAGCGCAGGCCCTCACGACCATCGGTTTCCGGGTCGGCTTCGCCGCGCAGGCTGTCGATCACGTTTTCGTAGTACGCCGGGTGGCCAAAGCCGTAGACCGAGGTGGTCTCGTAATTGGCCTCCTTCACCTTGGCGTCTTCGGGCTGCTCGTCCGCGAACTCCCAGTGCTGGATCTCGTTCACCGCAACGCCACCCACGCGTACCGTGCCCTTCTCGCCGAGGATGGTGATGGAGCCTTCCAGGTTCTTCGGGTAGGTGAGCATGGTGACGGCCATGCTGCCCAGAGCGCCGTTGCGCCAACGAACGTTGAGCACGCCGGAGTCTTCGACCTCGATCAGGCGATCCTGCGTGGCAGTGTAGGCCTGCACGCTCTCCACCGGGCCGATCAGCCAGTCGAGAAGATCCACGTAGTGGCTGGCCTGGTTCATGAAGGCTCCGCCGTCGAACTCCCAGGTGCCGCGCCATTTCGCGCTGTCGTAGTACTCCTGCGGGCGCGTCCAGAAGACGTTCAGGTTGACCATGAAGATGCGGCCGAAGCGGCGCTGCTCCACTGCGCGTTTGAGCAGTTGCAGCGTGGCGTTACGCCGGTTCTGTTTGACCACGAACAGCCGCACACCCGCATGGTCGCACGCTTCCACCATGGCTTTGGCGTCCGCCCAGCGCGTGGCCATGGGCTTCTCGGTGATCACGTGCTTGCCGGCCTCGGCGGCCAGGATGGCCTGGCGGGCATGTACGCCGCTGGGGGTGCAGAGGACAACGCCGTCCAGGCCCGGGTCCTGTTCGAGAAGATTGCTCAAATGACGATATCCGGGGGCGCCGGTACGCGCCTCGGCCTGGGCCAAGGCAGCCGGGTCGATGTCGCAAACGGCGGCCAGTTCGATGTTCTCGGCGTGCTTTTCAAGCGCGTCGATATGCTTCTGGGCAATGCGGCCACAGCCGACCAGGGCCAGGCGGATGCGGCGATCGGTAATGGGCGTGAACTGATGAATCATGGGGTTCCCTGTGTTGGATGGGCTCAGGCGCGAACGATCTTCGGGTCGGTACGATCCCGGTAGACCCCGCGGGTATCGAGGATCAATGGCGCGTATTTCTGGACCTGGTCGTAGTCCACCGCAGCGTGATCGGTGGCGATGAGTACACAGTCCTGTGCCGCCAGGGTTTCTTCGCTGATCGGCGTGTGCTCAAGATCGAACTGGTGCTCACGCATGGGGGGAAAACTGGGCACGTGTGGATCGGAATAGGCCAGGACGGCGCCCTGCTCGCGCAGGTATTCCATCATCTCGACCGCCGGGGATTCCCGCATATCGTCCACGTTCTTCTTGTAGGCGATGCCAAGGATCAGGATGCGGCTGCCGTGGACGGCCTTGCCGCGTGCATTGAGCGCGTCGGCGAGTTTGCGCAGCACCCACTCCGGCATGCCGCTGTTGACCTCGCCGGCGAGCTCGATAAAGCGGGTATTGAGCCCGTACTCACGCGCCTTCCAGGTGAGGTAAAAGGGATCGATAGGGATGCAGTGCCCGCCCAGGCCCGGCCCCGGGTAGTACGGCACGAAGCCGAACGGCTTGGTGGCGGCTGCATCAATGACCTCGTAGATGTCAATACCCATACGGTCGGCGACCATCTTCATCTCGTTGACGAGGCCGATGTTCACCGCGCGGTGGATGTTCTCCAGGAGCTTGGTCATCTCCGCGGCACGGGCACTGCTGACCGGTACCACCCGATCCACCACCTGGCCGTACAGGGCCTGTCCCACCTCCTGACATGCGGGGGAGTATCCGCCGCAGACCTTGGGGATCGTCTGGGTCTTGAAGTCGGGGTTGGCGGGGTCTTCGCGTTCCGGGGAATAGACAAGGAAGATCTCCTCCCCCACCTTAAGTCCACCGGAGCCGATGCGCGGGGCCAACTCCTCTTCGGTCGTACCCGGATAGGTGGTGCTTTCCAGCGAGACCACCTGGCCCGAACGCAAATACGGGACGACGGCATCCGTGGTGCCCACCACATAGGACAGATCCGGTTGGCGATAGCGGTCCAGTGGCGTGGGGACACAGATGATCAGGGCGTCCGCCTGCGATGCCCGTGACATGTCGCTTGTGGCCTCGAACAGACCGCCGCTGACCGCATCGGCAATCTGGTCGCCGTGGATGTGCTCGATGGGGCTTTGCCCCGCGTTCAGCTGCTCAACCTTGGAGGGGTCGTTATCGAACCCGAGCACATGGTAGCCCAGCTCCACATAACGAAGCATGAGGGGCAGACCGACATAGCCCAGCCCAATGATGCCGATGATGGCGCTGCGCTCTTCCAAGCGCTTGATCAGTTCCTGTTGTGCAGACATTCCGTTGTATTCCACTAGATGTTTTGGTTCGTTGGCCCGGTTGGACCGATTCCATTACTGAGAGGACTAACCGCTGAACGTACAGGCTCGGCGCTTCGGCCCAGCCGGGATGGCAAACTAGAGAAGTGGCATGACTCCACCCAGTTTCAGCACGGGCTGTAATTATATTCGGGATCGCCAGGGTACCGCTCTGCACCGCGCGGGAGCCGCAGCAGCTCGTCCTAGTCGCGCATGCCCCCGGGAATAAGTTGCCCCGGCCATTCCCGCCGAACTCCTGATCACCAAGCACGGTTCGCTTTCGTTATTGTCGATGCCTATACACTCGGCCACCCCGAATTCTTCCAGTGCCTGCCGCACCAGTTCGCGCCCGATGGTGCCGCATGCACCCGTGATCAGAATTCTCTTGTTGTTTCAGCTGGTTCAATTTCGCATCCCTGTTTGTCGCAGCGGAGCCAGTCACCCTGCTAAAAAAACTCTTGAACCCCTGCAAGAGTAACTGCTTTCAGGGGAATGTTTATCCAAATACTCCAACTATTCGCCCGCGCCCTCCCGGCGCTGGCGCAGCCTACCGAACTTCACCGATGGACGGAAGCCACACGCTCTCACTACCGCGACTCGTTCCCGGCTCGCTCCAATTGGTCGAGACTATCCCGGATGGGCTTGAGCTTTCTGGTCGCATCGAGGTAATGCTTGGCCTTCAGGTCTCTTTCAAGGTCGGCCGTCAAGGCCGCTAGATCAAGAGTGATATCCGATACATTCTGGAGTAGGGAATCGCCGTTTCGAATCACCTCGGCAGCGTGCTTCAGGTCTTCACTACCCTTGGAGGATGCAGGCCAACCCACACCAGCGGGCTCCATTGCCCAGCGCCCCCAGTGAAGCGCCACACCTGCTCCATCTTGCGTCGCGATCACGGTGGCTGGCTTGAGGTCGGGGTTGTGAAATACCATCGGCGCGTTTCTCAGATGCTCCTGCCATTCAGGCAGGCGTTCGACCAGGGCCCGCAGGTGCTCCTCTGAGCATCCATCCGTGGCAATGCGCAGGGAATCGAGCAAGGGGGCATCCATACGCTGCCAGAGTCGGGCCCGCGACCGGCCATATTGAGCAACCATCGCTTTTCCGGGCAAGAGCTGGAGCAGCCGTGTGCGCACGTCGAGCAGGAGGGATTGCGGATTTTGCGCAGTACTCCCCTGCCCATCATCGAGCTTCAGCACATGGCAGCGATAACCCCGAACCGATGTCGCACCCACCCACCCCGGGGCCGGTAGCCCCCTGGGTGCGGCGCTCAGCAGTGCGGCTTCATGCCGAGCCTGGCCCATGCTCTTGTCCTCGAAGAGCTTGACCAGGTAAGTACCGCCGCCCGCAACCTCGCAGCGCAAAGCGAAAACTCCGGAAACCATCAGTTCTTGCCAGCGCACAACAACGTCCGCAGTCGACGACTCTTCGGCGAGATCGTGGAGAACCCTTGGGATCCACTGCGCACGCTCTTCCGGAAAGAGAAGATCCATCACACTGGCGCCCTGCAGAACAGTGGGCGGGTGATAGGCGGCGCGATGAAAGAACAATGCATCCAGTTTCGAGCGCTGCTGGTACAAGTCGTTGAGCGAGGGGACTAGAGCGCCCAGCCGGTTGAAGCCCTGGCGCGAGAGCAGCAAGGCGATGATCGCAGGGATCAGCCCTGGGGGGTCGCGATAGAGAAAATCCACGACCAGATACCCGAAGGCCAGCATGAAACCGACAGCAGCCATCACGGCCGTCCATGACGCCAGTGAGGCCTGTACCTTCTCGCGCATTGCCGAACTGAGCAACAGCAGCGCTACCAACGAACCACCCGCGAGCGCGGCATAGATCACCATCAACCAGCCTACCGCTGGATATAGCCACAGCAAGAGCAGGATCGCCAGCAGCACAAACACACCACCCGCGAGTGCGGCGGCATAACGTTTGTACGACCGGCTGGCCACCTGATCCTGCCCCTCGAACAGAACCATCTTGCGACTGCGAGCAAGCAAGCGGGTAGCACCGCGTTCCGCCCCCCACGCAATCACCCGCTCCGCGAGCAAATAGAGGAGGTAGAAGGCGATCGTGGCGATCGTGAGCCAGATAATCAGGGCATCGCGATCAACCCGCTCGAAAGCCGGGGGGAAGTACCGCGGAATACCGTCTGAACCGAGCAGGATGATGACCTTGAGAGGCAGAAAGAACGCAAGCAACAAGGCAATTTGGGAGACCAGCGTCGCGGCCACAACAGTACTTGTGGCTGCCGGCACCGCCCAGAAGAACTTGGCGCCCAGGCGGCTGCTCCATTTCAGACTGTCCAGGATGGATCGGATCAAGGGGTTGTTCGCTGGTTGGTTGGTGTTGTTTTCAGTAACCGGGGAGATCCCGGCTCTTCGCTTCGCTACGGCCGGGACGACCGTTTACCGGCGGTGGCTCCGGACCTGTAGGAGCCGAGCCCTCTCGGCGATTGGGGTGCTGGACAGGCCCGATCGCCCAGTGGGCTGGGCTCCTACAGGTATATGGGCCGGTGCTGTTTACGGGTTGCGGATGAAGCCCATGGCTTCGAGCTTGAGCAGGATGCGGTGGGCGGCTTCGTCCGGGGCCATGTCGCGGGTGTCGATGCGCAGTTCCGGGTGTTGCGGCTCCTCGTAGGGGTCGTTGATACCCGTGAATTCCTTGATGAGGCCGGCGCGGGCCTTGGCGTAGAGGCCCTTGCGGTCGCGCGCCTCACAGGTCTCCAGCGGGGTGGCGACGTGGACCTCCAGGAAGCCGCCGTGCTGCTCGATGCGTTCGCGCACGCGGCGGCGCATGTCGGTGTACGGGGCGATGGGGGCGCAGATGGCGCAGCCGCCGTTCTTGGTGATCTCGCTGGCCACATAGCCGATGCGCTGGACGTTGATGTCGCGGTGTTCCTTGGAGAAGCCGAGTTCGCTGGAGAGCTCCTTGCGCACGATGTCGCCATCCAGCAGCGTGACGGCGCGCCCGCCCAGTTCCATCAGCTTGACCCGCAGGGCATTGGCCATGGTGGACTTGCCGGAGCCGGACAGCCCGGTGAAGAACACGGTAAAACCCTGCCGGTGGCGCGGCGGGAAGGTGCGCCGCAGCTCCTGGATGACCTCCGGGTAGGAGAACCACTCGGGGATATCCAGGCCCTCGCGCAGGCGGCGGCGGAACTCGGGGTTGTCGAGATTGAGCGTGTGTTCGCCTTCGCGTACCTCGTTGGCCGGCACGAAATCGGCGCGGTCCTGCACATAGGTCATCGCCTGAAACGGGACCATCTCGATGCCGATTTCGTCGGCGTGGCGCCGGATCAGTTCCTGCGCCTCGAAGGCGCCATAGAAGGTCTGGCCATCCGGGCCCGGGTCGGGGCTGGCGTGGTCCTGACCGACGATCAGGTGTGTGCAGCCATAGTTGCGGCGGATGATCGCGTGCCACAACGCCTCGCGCGGGCCGGCCATGCGCATGGCCAAGGGCAGGAGGCTGAGCTGGGTGGTCTGCTCCGGGGCCTGGCGCAGCACGTGCTCGTAGCATCGCACGCGCACGAAGTGGTCCACATCGCCCGGTGCGGTCACGCCCACCGCCGGGTGAATCAGCACGTTGGCCTCGGTCTCGCGCACGGCGCGTCGGGTGAGCTCCACCTGCGCGCGGTGCATGGGGTTGCGGGTCTGGAAGGCGACCACGCGGTTCCAGCCGAGCTTCTGGAAGTACTCGCGCAGCTCCGTGGGGCTGTAGCGGTAGTTGCGAAAGTCATGGTGGACCGGGGGCTCCAGGCCGTGCAGCGTACCGCCCAGATTGACCGGGCCGGCGCGATGCATCAGCTCGTTGACGCCGGGGTGCGCGGTATCTCGGGTGCCATACACGAGCTGCACCTCGCGGGCGCGATCCGGCCACCAGCGATGCTCCACGTCCATCACGGCGATCAGCATGCCCTCGGCGTCGCGCAGGGCGATCCGGCTGCCCTCCTCCACCTGCGCGGCGAAGGCTTCGGTCACGTCCAGCGTGATCGGCATCGGCCACAGCGTGCCGTCGGCCAGGCGCATGTTCTCGAGCACGCCGTCGTAGTCCGCCGGGCCCATGAAGCCCGTCAGCGGGGAAAAGCCGCCATTCAGCAGCAGCTCAGCGTCGCACTGCTGGCGCTCCGTCAGATCCCAGGAGGGCATATCCCGCGCTGCTTCATTCAGTTCGCGGGCTGTCGCCTCGTCCACATACCGCTCGCAGAGCGTGCCGCCGTACGGCGCAATCAATTCCATTCCATCATCCGTTGTCGCCTTACCCCCCAGGAGGCCAGCCCTCTGGCCGATTAGGGCATTACCAGCACCCCATCGCGCAGAGGGCTGCGCTCCTACAGGGAAATGCCACCGCCATGCGGCGTGATCCATTCCATTCCGTCATGCGTTGTCGTTTTACCCCCCGTAGGAGGCCAGCCCTCTGGCCGATTGGGGCATCACCAACACCCCATCGCGCAGGGGGCTGCGCTCCTACAGGGGGGATTCGCCGTTTTGCTGGATGTCCACGCGTAGTTGCTCGATCTCGGTCATCAGCGCCTCGTGCTCGGCGCGTTTGCGTTTGAGCAGGTGATACGCCAAGCGTGCCTTCTCCTGCAGACCGCCCGGGGTCAGCTTGTACAGGTAGGCGGAGCGATTGTCGGATCGGCGGAAGTTCTGTGTCTTGACCCAACCGCGATCCAGCAGCGCCTTCAGCGCGTAGTGGGTCTTGCCAACGGAGAGCCCCAGCGCCCGCGCGATCTGCCGCTGGCTCATCTCGGGGTCCGCCTCCAGCAGGCGAAGTACCTGGTACTGGGTGTCGTCGTTGATCAACCTGCCGGTCCAAAGCCGCCCAGCGGCGACTGCGTTCACGCATTGAGCGCGCATTGGACCACGCACCATACCCCGCCGCAAGCCAACGCCTGTAGGAGGCCAGCCCCCTGGCCGATAGGGGTCTGGATACGCCCCAACGCCCACGGGGCTGGGCTCCTACGCAGTTAGCCAGCCTCGGGTGCGCATATCGTTCAGGAATGCCTTAACGACGGCCGTCAACGTGGGCACGAATTCATGTCCGGCCTGCAGAGCATCGGCCAGGGTGGCCGAATCCTCGATATATTCATGCACCATCTGGTTGCGCAGTTTTCGCATGGCCAGCCAGTCGTCGCTCGAGGGAATGAGCCCCAGCTTCTCGGCTCGGTCGAGGTTGTCGATAGCGGCGCCTTGGGAAACACTGATCAATGTACACACTCGCGTTGGTACCCCAGGTTTTCCGAGACAAGGCGCGGTGCGCAGCCGGTAGTGGTTCTACCGGCAAGAGCCGCAACGCAGGATCGGCGAACCTGGGGTACCAACCCCACCAACCTTTCAATGCAGGGGCTCGGCCGCTTTTGCGCGCGCACGGCGTTGCGGCTCCCTTGTGCAGAATGACTGCACGGCAGTCACCGCGCCTTGTTCGCACACAAAAGCGACTCGAGCGCGAGTGTGTACATTGATCAGTGTTTCCCTGAGTGTTCTCCCAGGACTTCGAGGTAGAGCGGGAGCAGCTTATCCCCCAGCGTATCCTGCAGGCGACCAAATCGGCTCACGAAGGCTTCCACTCGTTCAGCCTCGTCTACGTTCTCGGCGAGATCGCGCGCACGCGCCGGGGTGAACGGCTTGTTGAACACGCGCTGGTCGGTGGTCAGAAGATGCTGTTGTTCACGTTGGACTACACGCGCGAGAAACCGCAGACGTTCCAATTGTTCAGGCCCGATCTTCATAGAAGTCGCCCTTCTTTTTCGGCGGTGTTATGAACCGCGCTCCGCGTGATGTTCGGGGCGGAGAGGACAACGTCCACTGCACGCCCCTGGAGACGGCGGCTGATCATGGCCGAGAGACGCGCTGAAAGAACCGCCGGGCGCTCGACGGGTTCCTCCAGCTCGACCAACACGTCGACATCGCCGCCTCGCCGCGTATCGTCCAGACGCGAGCCAAACAGCCGAACACGGGCACTGGCACCGCATTCGCTGCGAACCACCTCGCGGATCGCTTTTACGTGCTGGGAACTAAGGCGCATATTGTCGATTATACGCCTGCCGTGAATTACCGGCCCAACGGAAGGTAAAAGCGGAGACCGATGTATGTGCCCTCGCATCGCGCAGGGGGCTGCGCTCCTACGGTTTCGGCCAGATGACCCCGTACGGGCGTTTCCGCGTCATCGTGGAATCTGGTGCACGCGCAGGCCCGGTACCTTTTGAAAGTCGCCATCGCCCGTCACGAAGGCGCCTTCCGGGTCGACCGCGAGCAGAGACGCGGCCTGGATGGCGTCGGGTGTGCGCAGGCCATGGTGTGCACGCAGTTCCGTCGCCTTCTCCAGAACGGCCGTATCCAGCGCGATGACCGACAACCCCGGGTCGCCGAAAAACGCATCCAGCTGTTCCAGAACCGGGGTGTTCGCTTCGCGTAGCGGGCGTACGCGGCATTCCAGACGACTCAAGGCGGACACCGCCAGCGCGGGAGGGCCGTCGCCCTGCTCCAGTTCTCTGAGCACCTGGCGAACCGACTCTCGGGTCCGGCGATCGCCCTCCAGGAGGTAGATGATGGCACTGGCATCCAGAAACGCCAGCATCAATCGGACCAGCCTTCGCGCTCCGCTTGCAGTTCGCGGTCCAGATCCGCCCGAGTTCGGGGTGCGGCGGGCGATGCATCGTCTTCCAGCAATCGGTGCCACAGCCGAACCCTGGCCTCGGCGCCCTCGGCCAGACGCTGGTAGGACTCCTCGCTCAGGATCACGTAACGCGGACGATTGCGCTGGATCACGTGCACCGGCCCCTTCTCCAGCGCCCGATCCACCGCGCTAATGCCGCGCCGCTTGATCTCCTGCGCCGAAATCACGTTCTCCATACACCCTCCGGTGCCGATTTGGGTACCGATTATAGCACCCCGCAGGAGGCCAGCCCCCTGGCCGATTGGGGCATCACCAGCGCCCTATCGCGCAGGGGGCTGCGCTCCTACGGGCGGGAATGCTCCAAGATCCGTAGGAGGCCAGCCTCTGGCCGATGGGGTGTTGGACAGGCCTCATCGGCCAGGGGGCTGGCCTCCTACGGGGAAGGCTTCGGGATGTAGTGAACGGCTGGAAGCCCGTCGAAATCCGCGTCCTGGGTCCAGAGGTCGGCCTGATGGGCGCGCGCGGTGGCGTAGATGATGCTGTCGGCGAGCGGGAGGCCATGCTGGTTGCCTAGACTGGCGGCTGACAGTGCCAAGGGCCCCGTGAGTTCGACGAGTTCGCCCTGCTGCATCAGTGCGGCCGCCTGCAGGGCCGCCGCCTCGCCTCGTTGCTGGAGCACCCGTTTGAAGACTTCATAGAGGCTGATCGTGGGCACGATCAATTCTGCCGTGGTCTCGATTGCGTCTGCAAACACATCGGCGTTCGGGCCGTCGGCAAAGTATTCCAGCCACGCAGACGAATCGACCACGTTCACACGCGGTCTCCCTCGCGCGGGATGTCGGGGTCAATGCCCTTGAGAAACCCCCGCATCTCGCTCATGCGCCGTTCGGGAATCAGCTCGATACGGTCGTCGTACGCCACAATCTGGACCTTCTGGCCTGCACGAAGATGCAGCGCCTCGCGTACCGCCTTGGGGATGACGACCTGATATTTCGGAGAGATGGTGACGGCTTCCATTTCAGCACCTTGATCGATCGATCATTCGTTTTACCAATGTAGCATCGATGCCGTAGACGAGCGAGCGATCCATCGCCCCCTGGCCGATTGGGGCACCACTAACGCCCCATCGCGCAGGGGGCTGCGCTCCTACAGGCGGGAATGCCCCAAGATCCGTAGGAGGCCAGCCCCCTGGCCGATTCGGGCAGCACCAGCGCCCCATCGCGCAGGGGGCTGCGCTCCTACAGGCGGGAATGCCCCAGATCCGTAGGAGGCCAGCCCCCTGGCCGATGGGGCGTTCGGCGCAACCCCACCGGTCAAAGCCAGATCGCATCCCAGTGAGGATAGTCACCCAGATTGCGCACCAGCCCGGCACGCAAGGGATTGGCGGCGATATAGCGGGCCCGCGACGCGAGGTCTTCTTCGCGACGTACCGCGTGATCATGAAAGCCCTGCTGCCAAAGGGCCCGCCCAAGCCTGCGGGCGGTGACCGCCTTGACCGACCGCACGACAGTAGACAGGGACATCCCGTCGCCTAGCGTCATCAGCCAGTGCAGATGGTCCGGCATCACCACGTACGCCAGCGTATCCGCATGCCCAAGTGCTTGCGCGTGGCGCAGCGTAGTGACCAGGGCACGCGCGGCGACGAAGTCGCGGAACACCGGCGTGCGATCCCGCGTGACAGTGGTGATGTGGTAGGTGCGCCCGGGCTCGGAATAGCGGCCGCGGCGAAGGGCTTGGGCGTGAGGTTTGCCGTCCATGGCATCGCTCCCGTTGTGCTGGTTGTCGTGTCCGCCGAGGGGCGGAAGGGTGTCGTCTGCTCTTCTTCGGCTGGCAATGAATTAGATTCTGGCCGTTGGGGCTTTGTTCGGCTTCCTATCGCGCAGGGGGCTGCGCTCTTGTAGGAGGCCAGCCCCCTGGCCGATTCGGGCGCTAGCCATACCCCCAATCGGCCAGAGGGCTGGCCTCCTACAGGTGAGGTTTGCCTCTCTGGGCTACGGGAATCAAGCGGCTCTAGAGCGCAGAAGCGGCCATGCACCCTGTTTGGATGCTTCGAGGATCACGACTTCGACGATCGTTCCGTCCTGTGCGTAGCTCACATGGGTATTCCAGTCCTGCGAGCATTCGCGCGTGATCGGCTTGTCCGAGAGGTGGAGCACCAGAGTGTCGTCCGCTTCGTCATATGTGGTCCGCATCGTCACTCTCTCCAGTCAAAGTGGTGCATAACGGTTTTGACCACCAACTGCTCCTTAAGGAAACACTGATTAATGTACACTCTCGCGTTGGTACCCCAGGTTTTCCGAGACAAGGCGCGTCGTGCAGCGGGTAGTGGTTCTACCCGCAAGCGGCGCAACGCAGGATCGGGGAACCTGGGGTGCCAACCCCGAAGGGGCTCGGCCGATTTTGCGCGGGAACAGCGTTGCGGCTCCTTTGTGCAGAGTGACTGCACGGCAGTCACCGCGCCTTGTTCGCACGCAAAAGCGACTCGAGCGCGAGCGTGTACATTAATCAGTGTTTCCTTAAGGATCACGGCTGCACAGACGAGATTGTCGGACCGCTCCTCGAAGTGTTTCGCCACCCAAAGCCGTATCTCATCCTTGTAACGCAAGTCGCCGCGCTCAAGCAATTCCAGGAGGTCGGCTTCGGAGATACCGCGCTGCTTCATGCGTTCTTGCGCGTGGCGAGTTACGGTCACCCGTCGTTCAAATCGCTGGGAATGCATTCCGTTGCCTTCGGTCAAGTCTTCTGTAGGAGGCCAGCCCTCTGGCCGATCGGGGGTATGTTCAGCGCCCCATCGGTCAGGGGGCTGGCCTCCTACACACGCCGTAGCCCCGGACCTGTAGGAGCCGAGCCCTCTCGGCGATTGGGGCGTTGGCTGGCTCCTACATCGCTTGCGGCGAACCTCAAGAGTTGGGAAGCCAATCTTCGTGTGCGTGGCGCACCCGGAGAATATAGACGTCGCCAACCGGATCCAGGATGTAGACGACGATATGCGCCTGAAACGGGTGGACACGTACAGGCGGATCGATCTCGGCGCGTTCGCGGGCCACCAGCGGGTTCTCCGCCAGGAACCGGAACTGGCGCTCCAGCGCTGCGTGATACCGCCCTGCTTGGTCAAGACCGAACTCTGCTGCACCCTGGACGAAGATGGAGATGACATCCTCCTCCGCCTTCTCGCTCAGGTAAAAGGGCATTACCTACCAGGTCAGGAACCGGAACATTGGCGCGCCGCCCGCTCACGGAGCTCTTCCATACTGTGCTGGCCGGGACCGCTCTCCAGCGCTTCCGTGACGAACGTCTGCATGCGCTCGATCTTCTCGGCACGCTCCTGGTCGTGACGGATCAGATCGCGCACGTAATCGCTGACGTTGCTGTACCGACCGGATTCGGCCTGCTTTTCGACCCAGTTCTTCATCGAGTCGGGAAGCGATACGTTCATGGTCGCCATAGCCTCAAAAACCTCCAACCTTGATTGGCAATCTTTGCCATAACGGCAATGATAGCCATCCCGAACCCATTGTGCGACTGCACCCCCGGATCCCGGAAACCGCATCCCTACCCCGTCATCCAGGAAGCCCCGGAGCCGTTATTGGGGATTTCCGGGATGACCGTCTACGTACCGTAGCCCCGAACCTGTAGGAGCCGAGCCTCTCGGCGATAGCGGCGCTGGACAGGCCCCATCGCCCAGGGGGCTGGGCTCCTACAGCAGGTCGGTGGGACACGGTCGGTCAGTCGCTGTTGAAGAGGTCGCGGGTGTAGATTTTGTCGGTCTGGTCGCGGATGTCGTCGGTGATGCGGTTGGCGACGATGACGTCGCTGATGCGCTTGAACTCGTCGAGGTCGCGGATGACGCGGGAGCGGTAGAAGTCGTCTTCGGGCAGTTCAGGCTCGTAGACGACGACCTCGATGCCCTTCGCCTTGATGCGCTTCATCACGCCCTGGATGGCAGAAGCGCGGAAGTTGTCGGAGCCGCTCTTCATCACCAGCCGGTAGACCCCGACCACCCTGGGCTGGCGCTTGATGATCGCATCCGCGATGAAGTCCTTGCGCGTCCGGTTGGCGTCCACAATGGCCTTGATGATGTTGTTGGGCACCTCGTCGTAGTTCGCCAGGAGCTGCTTGGTATCCTTCGGCAGGCAGTAGCCGCCAAAGCCGAACGACGGGTTGTTGTAGTGGCTTCCGATACGCGGGTCCAGACAAACGCCATCGATGATCTGGCGGGTGTCCAGACCGTTGGCCTCGGCGTAGCTGTCCAGTTCGTTGAAATAGGCCACACGCATGGCCAGGTAGGTGTTGGCGAACAGCTTGATCGCCTCGGCCTCGGTGGAGTCGGTGAAGACCATGGGGATATCGTCGTCGACCGCGCCTTGGGCCAGGAGGCTGGCAAAGGTCTGCGCCCGGTCGGACCGCTCGCCGACGATGATGCGGGAGGGGTGCAGGTTGTCGTACAGGGCCCGGCCCTCGCGCAGGAATTCCGGCGAGAACAGGATGTTGTCGGTTTCCATCTGCGCGCGGATCTCGCGCGTGTAGCCGACCGGCACGGTGGATTTGATGACCATCGTGGCGTGCGGGTTAATGGTCAGCACGTCGCGGATCACGGATTCGACGGTGCTGGTATTGAAGTAGTTGGTCTGCGGGTCGTAGTCCGTGGGCGTGGCGATGATGATGAAGTCCGCGCCCTCGTAGGCCGCCTGCTTGTCCAGCGTCGCCTTGAGGTTCAGCGCGCGGTTCTCGAGGAAATCCTGGATCTCCGCATCGATGATCGGGGACTGCCGGCGGTTGATCTGCTCGACCTTCTCCGGCACCACATCCAGCGCGACCACCTCGTGGTGCTGCGCGAGCAGGACGGCGTTGGAAAGCCCGACATAGCCGGTTCCGGCGACTGCGATTTTCATCCCTTGCTTCCTTTCTGTCTGGATCTTTGTGTCTGCGTTTGCGGTCGCCCCGAACCCGTAGGAGCCGCCTTGGTGGCGAAGCCCCTGCCAGGGTCCGGCTTTGGCAGGGGCTTCGCCTGCGAGCAGGCTCCTACAGGGGGGCTGAACCACCGCACGCGATTATTCAGGGCCCGAGGATACTGGGGCGGCGTGAACCATGATGCGATCGGGGGCACGAAAGGCTAACGGCCTGCTTACCCCGCGAACCGTTCTTGCGGCGGGTGGTCGGCCGGGGTGTACTCGCGCACGACTGCCCGGATGGTGTGGCAGGCGCGCTCGGTATCCATTTTGCGGTCGGCCTGGTCCAGCTGGTTCAGGGCCGCCTGCAGGTCCTGTGGCGCGACGCAGTCCTCGCGGGCGCGCATGATCCGGGCATGCGCGGTGGGCTCGACGTTGTCGCCGATCAGCAACTCCTCGTAGAGCTTCTCGCCCGGGCGCAGGCCGGTGAAGACGATCTCTACCCCGTCCTCGGGCATACCGTCTTCCTTCACTTGGCGCCCGTGCAGGCGGATCATGCGCCGGGCGAGGTCGATGATCCTGACCGGCTCGCCCATGTCCAGCACATAGACCTCGCCACCTTCCGCCATGGCACCGGCCTGGATGACCAGCTCGGCCGCCTCGGGGATGGACATGAAGTAGCGCGTGATCTCCGGGTGGGTCACCGTGACCGGCCCGCCGTCACGGATCTGCTGGTGGAACAGCGGCACCACGGAGCCGGAGGACCCGAGCACGTTGCCGAAACGCACCATGCTGAAGATCGTACCCCGCCGCTCGCGGGCTCGATCCTGCAGGACCATCTCCGCCAGACGCTTGGTGGCCCCCATCACGTTGGTGGGCCGCACGGCCTTGTCGGTGGAGATCAGGATGAAGCGTTCCACTCCCGCGTTCAGCGCGGCTTCCGCCAGAACGGCGGTGCCAAAGACGTTGTTGCGCACGCCCTCGATCAGGTTGGACTCGACGATCGGCACGTGCTTGTAGGCCGCCGCGTGATAGAGCGTCTGCACGCCGTGTTCTTCCAGCACCGCGGCCACGCGCCGCGCATTGGCCACGGAGCCCAGGACGGCGTGGATCGCCGGGTAATGCTCCAGCTGTGCCGCAAGCTCCTGCATCTCGCGCTCGATGCTGTAGAGCGCGAACTCGTTGCGCTCGAACAGGATCAGCGCGGCCGGCTCGAGGCGGATAATGCGCCGGCAAAGCTCCGACCCGATGGAGCCACCCGCCCCGGTCACCATCACCACCCGGCCGCGCACACTGCGGGTGAGCAGCTCCGGGTCCGGCGGAACCGGATCCCGGCCCAGCAGATCGCCGATGTCGACGTCCTCCAGCTGCTCGAGGCTCGCGTGTCCGGAGACCACTGCCTCCATCGACGGCACGGTCTGCACGTACACCGGCAGCGGTTCCAGCTGCTCGAGGATGCGGCGGCGCTCCTGGCGCGTCGCGGACGGGATCGCCAGCAGCACGCGGCCGACCCGGAAGCGATTGACCAGACGCGCGAGGTGGGCCGGCTTGTGAACCCGAATTCCGTCGATCGAGCTGCCCTGCAGGCTGCGGTCCTCGTCCACGAACGCGACCACACGGAAGCGGCCTCCGGCCTTGAGCCCGGACAGCAACTGCACACCGGCCTCGCCGGCCCCGAACACGATCACCGGCTCGGCACCCGCCGACGCCTCGATGATGGAGCGATACCAGGTGCGCACCAGGAATCGGCTGCCACCGACGTAGATGAAGGCCACGATCGCGAAGTTGATCGGGACCGAGCGCGGGAAGCTGTCTATACGACCGATCGCCGCCGCAGCCCACAGCACGAGCGCGAGCACGGCAACGCCGGCTCCCACCGCCCAGATCGTCCGCGACCCCATAAAGCGGATCACGGCCCGGTAAAGGCCCAATTTTGCGAATACCGGGATGCCCACCAGCACCACCAGCGGGAACAGCCACCAGGTCTCCAGCATGATCGGCGGGAACGGCTCCGCCAGGCGGATGGCGAAGCCGGACCACAGCGCCAGCGGCAGCATCACGACATCCGCCAGCACCATGAGCCAGCGCTTCCGCGAGCGCGGCAGGTTGAGCAACCTTTCCAGGCTCCTGCTCAGCATGAGCTGCAACACCCTCTACGCATTGGCCGCCCGACTCCGATGTCCACCAAAACCACCCGGATACAGTACATCAAGCGCACAACCCGAGGGCCACCGCGATCCGTCACGGCCCGCGAAGCATAAGCAACCCCTGATAAAAATACACCCCGACTGCGTGATACACACTGTGGGAGCCTGCTCGCGAAGCCCCCGCCCGCGCTGGGAAACCCACCTCGCGCAGGAGCCTCGCTGCCAAGGCGGCCCATACGGGGCTGCCCCAACGCGCGACCATCTCCCTGCTCTGGCAGGGGCTTCGCGGGCAAGCCCGCTCCCACAGTTGACAGAACCCAGGGTCCCGCTGTGGGAGCGGCCTTGGCCGCGAAGCCCCTGCCAAAGTCCATTCAGCCCCTCACTCCAACCAGATCGCATCCCACAGCGGATAGTCGCCCAGATTACTCACCAGCCCAGCCCGTAGAGGATTAGCCACCACGTAACGCGCGACGGCCTGGAGGTCCTCCTCCCGGCGCAAAGCGCGGTCATGGAAACCCGGCTGCCAAACCCGGCAAGGTCGTCCACTCAACTGCCCGATTCGACGAGTCGTGGAACTCTTCACCTTCTGTACGGTGCGGGACAATTCCCCATCGTCAAGTTGCATCAGCCAATGGACATGGTCGGGCATGACCACGAAGCAGAGTGTAGTCGCCGTCCCTTCCACCTCACGCAACGCCTGAACCACGCAGCGACCGTGATCGAGCGCGCGAAACCAGGCATGCCGATCGGCACATACCGCCGTGACCAGGTAAATCCTTCCGTGCTCGCTGACCCGCCCACGCCGCAACCGGTGGGATCGTGCCTTCCGTGGCATTCGAGCCTCCCGAGATTGTTACCACTAAATAGTTCTGTGGGAGCGGCCTTGGCCGCGAAGCCCCTGCCAGAGTCGGCCCGGGGCAGGGGCTTCGCGGGCAAGCCCGCTCCCACAATGCCCACCCAAAAACCCGTCTCGCCCGTTCGAGCTAGGTGCGTTGTTCAGCCCAATGAGCGAACCGGGTATACACCTGAAGGGCTGGCGTGACAGCGCCGATGACCCGCTCCAGCTCGATCGTGTCGTACGGGTGTGTAAGGACGTTGCGCATCGCGCAGGCGTCCATCAACTGCTCGGCCAGTGTCTCCTCGAGATCAAGACGATCGCGAAGGGTCTCGAACACGTCGCGGCGAGGCGATAGCCATCGCGGCGCAACATCGACAACTTGCGCTGCATCACCTCGGAAGTATCAGGCGACATCCGAACCCTCTGTCTGGTGGCGCTGGAACAGGACGGAATCCGCGTGCAGGAAAAACGCACGGTCCTGCTCCGCATGGAATCGCCCTTCACGCTCCTCGAACAGGCATTCGCCATCGCGGAACACCTCGAAGCGGGTGACGGGCGACACACGATCCGAAAGGAGCAGAAGATCGACCGGGACGGGCTCGAAGATTGCTTCCAGTTCTCGTTGCCACCGTCCCTGCGTCATCAGGTCCGGCATCGCGTGCGGTTCGACGGCCAGATCCACATCCCGCCCGTGCCCTTCCCGGGCTACGGACCCGAACAGGATCACCAGTCGCCAGTGGTGCCGGGCGGCGAGTTCATTGATGCGGCTAATCGGTTCCGGCTGAAGCATGCGAATCACGATTCGAGGCTAAGTCGTATCGTCAGAGTAGCAAACGCGCGGTCGCTTATCCTCGGCGTTGCCGTGATGAGCCTTGTGGGGGCAGTTTTTTCAGACCAGATCTGTGGCATCTATCCCGTGGGAGCGGCCTTGGCCGCGAAGCTCCTGCCCGGGTCCGACTTTGGCAGGGGCTTCGCGGCCAAGGCCGCTCCCACAAAACAACCCCCACAAATCCACTCCGACCAGACTACTTCCTCCAGCCCAATCCTACAGGTGGGCTGATCAGGCGAGGAGCTGGGCGAGGTCGTCGGGGCCGAGGATGGGGATGTCGAGGGATTCGGCCTTGGTGACCTTGGAGCCGGGGTCGGCGCCGGCGATGACGGCGGTGGTCTTTTTGGAGACGGAGCCGGTGATCTTGGCGCCGCGGGCCTCGAGGGCGGCCTTGGCCTCGTCGCGGGTCATGGTGTCGAAGCTGCCGGTGAGGACATAGGTATGGCCCGCCAGCGGGGCTTCGTCGCCCGTCTCCGTGGGCTCGCGCCGGGGCGGATCGGGCCAGTGCACGCCGGCCTCGAGCAGGGCGCGGATGACCTCGAGGTTGTGGGGCTCGGCGAAGAAGTTGGCGATGTGCTCGGCCACGATGGGTCCGACATCGGGAACCTCCTGCAGTGCCTCGGCGTCGGCCTGCATCAACATGTCCAGGTTCCCGTAGTACTCGGCCAGGTTGCGGGCGGTGACCTCCCCCACCTCGCGGATGCCAAGGGCGAAGATGAAACGCGCCAGCGTGGTCTCGCGCGCCTGTTCCAGGGCATTGACCAGGTTCGCGGCGAGCTTCGGGCCAACCCGTTCCAGCGCCTCCAGGCGTTCGGCGTCCAGCGCGAAGAGGTCCGCCGGGCTTTGCACAACGCCGCCGTCGGCCAGCTGTTCGATGATCTTCTCGCCGAAGCCCTCGATGTCCATCGCGCGGCGCGAGACGAAGTGCTTGAGGGCCTCGCGGCGCTGCGCGGGGCAGACCAGCCCGCCGGTGCAGCGGGCCACCGCCTCGCCCTCCGGACGCTCGATGTGCGAGTCGCACTCCGGGCAGGTTGCGGGCATCTCGATGGCGCGGGTATCGGCGGGGCGTTCGCCACCGGCGCGGCCCACCACCTCGGGGATCACATCGCCAGCGCGGCGCACGATCACGCGGTCGCCGATGCGCACATCCTTGCGCGCGATCTCGTCCATGTTGTGCAGCGTCGCGTTGCTGACCATCACCCCGCCCACCAGCACCGGCTCCAAGCGCGCCACCGGTGTCAGCGCGCCGGTGCGGCCGACACGGAACTCGACATTGCGCAGCGTGGTGGTGCGTTCCTCCGCCGGGAACTTGTGGGCGATGGCCCAGCGCGGCGCGCGCGAGACGAAGCCCAGCGCCTGCTGGTCGGCCAGGGCATCCACCTTGTACACGATGCCGTCGATCTCGTAATCCAGCCCCGCCCGCCGCGTGGCGAGGCGCTCGTAGTACTCGAGGCAGGCGTCCACGCCCTCCAGCACCTCGCGCTCCGGGCAGGCCGGGAAGCCAAGGCTTTGCAGCCAGTCCAGCGTGCCGGACTGGGTGTCCGGCAGGGTCCCGCCCTCGACGAAGCCCACCGAGTAGGCAAAGAAGCTGAGCGGGCGGCGCGCGGTCACCTTCGAGTCCAGCTGGCGCAAGCTGCCGGCGGCGGCATTGCGCGGGTTCATGAAGCCGCGCTGGCCGTCTGCCTCGAGCCCGGCGTTCAGCCGCTCGAAGTCGGCGCGGCGCATGAAGACCTCGCCGCGCACCTCCAGCACCCGCGGGGCGTCGTCGGTGAAGCGGTCGCCCAAATGCAGCGGGATCGGGCGTACGGTGCGCACATTGGCGGTCACGTCCTCGCCGGTCTCGCCATCGCCGCGGGTGGCGGCCTGCACCAGACGGCCGTCCTCGTAGATCAGACTGATGGCGAGGCCATCCAGCTTGGGTTCGGCCATGTAGGTTACCGCGGCCTCGCTGCGTGCCGGGTCGCCGGTCTGTTTCGCCAGGCGTTCGCGCACGCGGCGGTCGAAGTCGCGGATCTCGTCCGCCTCGAAACCATTGGCCAGTGACAGCATCGGCAGACGGTGGCGCACCGTGGCAAAGCCCTCGGCGGGGGTGGCGCCGACGCGCTGGGTGGGCGAATCGGGGGTGACGAGCGCCGGGTGCTCGGCCTCCAGCTGCTCGAGCTCGCGCATCAGGGCATCGAACTCGGCGTCCGATACCTCGGGGTCATCGAGGACGTAGTAGCGGTAGTTGTGATGCTCGATCTGCCGGCGCAGCGCGTCGATGCGGGCCTTCGGAGCGTCCTTCGAGCCTGCCTGCGTGGCAGGCGAACCCGACGCGCTCATCGCGCGCTCCGCCGGCGCAGCACGTCCGGGCGGTGGCGGCGCAGCCAGTCATTCAGGTCCTCGCGCATGTAGGCCAGCGTCTGGTTGGTCGCGGTGGACTGCTGCGCATCGAGGATGCTGCCGCCCAGGTCGCGCGCCAGCACGTGGGCATGCTCCAGCAGCGCCTCGAAGGCCCGCTGCGGCTCGGCACTGCGATGCACCTGGGTGAACAGCGTGACGCCGGGTGTCATCATGTCCGCCAGGTCCTCCTCGCGCAGGGTGCCCGGCGGCACCATATTGGCGGCGGAGAACAGCGGCACACGGTTGTCCGTCTCCGGTTCCTGGAAGTGGTAGATGTCCATCTCGCCGGGGGTCATGCCGGCGCGCTGCATGGCCGCGCCCAGGGCCACGCCGGTGAACGGCTTGTTGCGCGGGGCCACCACGTGCAGCAGCAGGATCTTCTCGTCGGTCGCGCGGCGCTCGGCCTTCGGATTGCGCCCGACCACGCGCGGCTCGGAGACATACTCGCCCAGGGTCTCCATATCCGGTGCCGGCTTCTCGATCAGGTCCGGGTCCACCTCGTGGTCCGGGTGCAGGTGCTCGCCCAGGGTGTCTTCGGCGCGTGCGGGCTTGAGCCGTTCCGGACGCACACGCTCCATGCCGGCGCGCAGGCGGGCGCCCATGCCACCGAGCGCCGCCCGCACACGCTCCACCGGCGCGCTCGCCCGGCCCTTGCGCCGGGTGTGTACCGGGCGGTCCTCCGGCGACGGCTCGAAGGCACCGTGCGGCGGGGGCGGCGTGGGCTCCTCGTCGCTGTCCAGCACGCCGTAGATATCCTGGGCGCGGTCGCCCCGGCGTCCGTAATCGGGCTCCAGGTCGGGTTCGTCGTCGCTGGCGGTCACGCCCAGGTGGGGCTCGTGGCGATCCTCGCGGGACGCGCCGGGGATGCGCGGTTCCTCGAATGCGGGCTCGCGCGCCCCGCCGGTGCGAACGCTGCCGGTATCCAACGGATCCCCCCAGCCCGCCTCCGGCTCGGAAACGCTGCCAGGCTCGGCCGGCTCGAACCAGCGCTTCTGCCCCGGCTGCTCACTGGCGCGGATATGCACGGCCTCGTCGCCCCAGTCCGCGGCATCGTCCTCCTCGTCGCGCGCTGCCGCGCGCGTGCGCAGGCGATGGCCAAGCCAGATCCCCGCGATCAGGACAATCCCCAGTATGACCAGACTGATGCGCATCCAATCCACGCAGTACCTCGTTTGATTGCAGTGATTTTGCCGCGGTTTTTCCGGGCGCTGGGGGTCCGATGGAACCCGTTGTGCCATCCCCTGGAGATTGCCGCGGCTCCTTTGGAGCCTCGCAATGACGGGGGCTTGGCTCAGGCCTCCGCCAGCTCCACGGCCTCGTCGATATCCACGCTGACCAGCCGCGACACACCCGGCTCGTGCATGGTAACGCCAATCAGCTGCTCGGCCATGGCCATGGTGGCCTTGTTGTGCGTGATGAAGATGAACTGGATCTGCTCCGACATCTCGCGCAGCAGATCACAGAACCGACCGACGTTGGCCTCGTCCAGCGGGGCGTCCACCTCGTCCAGCATGCAGAAGGGCGCCGGATTCAGCTCGAAAATCGCGAACACCAATGCCGAAGCCGTGAGCGCCTTCTCACCTCCGGACATCAGATGAATGGTGGACAGCCGCTTGCCGGGCGGGCGCGCCATGATGGTCACGCCGGTATCCAGCAGGTCGTCCCCGGTCATCTCCAGGCGCGCCTCACCGCCGCCGAACAGGCGCTGGAACTTGTGCCCCAACCCGGCATTCACCTGGTCGAAGGTCTGCTTGAACAGCGCGCGCGTCTCGCGGTCGATGCGGTGCATCGCCGCCTCCAGGGTCTCCAGTGCCTCGATCAGGTCGGCGTGCTGTTCTTCCAGGTAGCGCGAGCGTTCCTCCAGGCTGCGTGCCTCGTCGATGGCCGCGAGGTTGATTGGCCCCAGCTTTTCGATCTTGCGGTCCAGTTCGCCGATCGCCTGCTCCCAGGCCGGGACGGTGGCGTCCTCCGGTAGCTCGGGCGCAAGGGCCTCGGCGGCAAAGCCGGATTCCTGGAACTGGGTCTTCAGTTGTTCGATCTGCACCGAGCGCTCGCGCAGGTCCAGGCGCAGCTCCTCGCAGGTCGAGCGCTGCGCCTCCACGCGATTGCCGAGCTCGGTGCTGGCACCGGCCAGTTCGCGCAGCCGCGCGTCGCAGGCCTCCAGGTCGGCGCGCGCCCGGGTCAGGCGTGCCTCGGCCTCCTGGCGCTGCTCCGCAGCGGTCTGCAGATCCGTGCGCCACTGCTCCAGCGGGCCCTGGCGCTCGTCCAGCCCCTGTGCGAGGCGCTCGCGGCGCTGGGCATCGTCCTCGCGCTGGCGCTCCAGGCGGTCGCGCTCGTTGTGTTCGCGCTCCAGGCGGTGGCGCGCCTCCTGTTCGGACATGCGCGCCTGGTTGGCCGCGTCGCGTGCCGCGCGCAGCGCATCCCGGGCCTCGGACTGTGCGCCGCGGGCGGCCTCGACACGTGCCTCCAGCGCGGCGCGGTCGGCCTCCAGGGTCTCGATGCGCGCCAGCGCCTCGTTGCGCTCGGCCTCCGCGGCCGCGAACTGCTCGCGGGCACGCGCGGCCTCCTCGTCCAGCTCGCCCGCCTCGCGGTCGATGCGTTCCTGCTGCTGCTCGAGCTGCCGAGCCTGGTCGCGCAGGCGCTGCACGCGGCGCTCGCGGTCGTCGATCTGGGCCTGCTGCTCGCGGATCTGCCCGTCCAGCGCCTCGCGCCGGGCGCGGGTGGCCGCGAGGGTCTCGTTGCGCTCTTCCAGCGCGGCTTGCAGGCGGTTCATATCTGTCGCGAGCTCCTCCTGACGCTCCTGCAGCTCGCGCGCCAGACGCACCCGCGCGACCGCGCCGCTGGCCCCGCCCTCCAGCGTGCGATGCGCGACCCAGCCCGGGCCCAGCCAGGTGCCATCCGGGGTGATCACGCTCTCGCCCGGACCCAGCGTCGCCACCCGGGCGCGGGCGGTTGCGAGATCGTCCGCGCACTGCACCGTGGCGAGCCAGGCGGTGACCATCGGCGAGCCCTGCACGCGGGCGGCCAGGCTGCCGGCCGGCGCCTGCGCCCCCTGCGGCACGTCGCTATCGACCAGGCGCAGCATGGCGTCGGGCAGGTCCGGCGCGGCTTCCGGGGTGTCGGTCACGGCGGCCTCCAGCCAGGCCCCCAGGACCATCTCCACGGCGGTGTCCCAGCCCTCGACCACCTCCAGCTGCCGCACCAGCGGCCGCGACAGATCCAGCCCGTGTTCGCGCGCCCAGGCGTCGCGCCGGGCGCGGGTCTCCTGCGGGTCGTCCTCGCCGGCGAAGTGCTCGAGGCCTGCCAGACGCCCGGCGACCTCGCGCGCCTCGCGTTCGGTGGCGTGCAGGCGGTCCTGCTCCTCGCGCTGAGCCTGTTCCAGTTCGGCCAGCGCGTTCTGCTGCTGTTCGCGATCGCCCTGCAGGGCCTGCAGCCGCTCGCGCAGGCCGGCCAGTTCCGTATCCAGGCGGTCCGCCTCGGTACCCGGGTGGGTCTGCGGCAGGGCCGAACGCTCCGCCTCGAGGCGCTCGCCGCGCTGGGCGACGCGCTTGAGCAGGTGCTCGGCGTTGTCCATGCGCGAACGCGCGAGCTGCGCGTTCTGGCGCGGCTCCGCCAGCGAGCGTTCCCATTCGGTGAGGGTCTCGCGCGCGGCCTGGTATTCGGTCTCGGCCTCTTCAGCGGCCGCCTCCAGACGCTCGCGCTCGGCCTCGGCGCTGGCGGTAGCCGCCTGGCGTTGCGCGCTCTCCTGCTCGGCCTGCGCGATGCGCGCCTCCACCGCCTGATGCTCGCCGGCGGCGGCCTCGATGCGGCTGTCCAGCTGGCGCAGCTCGGCCTGTTCGCGCGCCAGTTCGTCCTCGGCATGGCGAATGGACTGCTCCAGCCGCGAGACCTCGGCGGCGCGATCGTAGTAGGCACTCTGCGCCTGGGTGGTGGCGGCCTCCAGCTCGAGGCGCTCCTGGCGCGCCTGTTCGGTGCCGGTCTGCGCCTTCTGAGCCTCGGCCTGGGCCTGGGCCAGTGCGGTCTCGGCATCGTTGAGCCGGGTGCGGCTGGCCTCCATCTCGCGTTCCTGCGCCTGCAGGCGCAGGAGGATGGCCTCGGCGCGCTTTTGCCGGCGTTCGGCCGCCAGGGCCTGGTAGCGCTCGGCGGTGGCGGCCTGGCGATTCAGGCGCTCGGCCTGCTTGGCCACCTCGTCGCGCACGTCGTCCAGGCGCTCGAGGTTCTCGCGGGTGTGGCGTACGCGGTTCTCGGTCTCGCGCCGGCGCTCCTTGTATTTGGAGATGCCGGCCGCCTCCTCCAGGTACACGCGCAGCTCCTCCGGCCGCGCCTCGATCAGGCGCGCGATCATGCCCTGCTCGATGATGGCGTAGCTGCGCGGCCCCAGGCCCGTGCCGAGGAACAGGTCTACCACGTCGCGCTTGCGCGCACGCTGGCCGTTGAGGAAGTACTTGGACTGGCCGTCGCGGGTCAGCGCGCGTTTGACGGCGATCTCGCCATAGCCGCTGTACTCGCCGCCCAGGCGGCCGTCGGAGTTGTCGAAGACGAGCTCGATGGAGGCCTGCCCCACCGGCTTGCGGCTGGAGGAGCCGTTGAAGATCACGTCCTCGCTGGAGTCCCCGCGCAGGTGCTTGGCCGAGGACTCGCCCATCACCCAGCGCACGGCGTCGATGGTGTTGGACTTGCCACAGCCGTTCGGCCCGACCACGCCCACCCGATTACCGGGCAGGACGAGGGTGGTCGGGTCCACGAACGACTTGAAGCCGGCCAGCTTGATTCGGGCGAGTCGCACGTTCGGCGCTATCCGCGGTCAGGGAACTCGGGGTTAGAATGGTACACGCTTACACCCTCAGAGTGACCCGCCCCCGAGCACCTGGCACCTGTCCCGCTGTAGGAGCCTGCTAGCAGGCTCCCACAGGGGGCTGTCACACGCAGGGGCCACCCATTCAACGACGAGAGACGTAGATGCCCAGCCAGCCGAGCAAGACCCTGGAGACCTTCGACAATCCGGCGCCGGAGAACGACTTCGCGATCTATATCCGCGTACCGGAATTCACCTGCCTGTGCCCCGCGACCGGACAACCGGACTTCGCCGAGCTGCACATCCAGTATGTGGCGGACCAGAAATGTGTGGAGCTGAAGTCGCTGAAGAACTACATGTGGTCCTACCGGGATGAGGGGGCCTTCCACGAGGCCGTGACCAACCGCATCCTGGCCGATCTGGTGGCGGCGACCGACCCGCGCTACATGCGCCTGACCTCGTACTTCAACGTGCGTGGTGGCGTCTATACCACCGTGGTGGCGGAACACCGCAAGCCCGGCTGGACCCCGCCGGAGCCGGTGCAACTGCCCTCGCCCACGCGCAGCCCGCTCGACATGAACGGCTGAGCTCGCGCGCGATGCACGCCATCGGCATCGACCTCGGCACCTCCGGGATCCGGCTCGTGCTGCTGGACCCGGCGGGCGAGCGCATCCATGCCGCGCAGCGGGCGCTGCCGGCCTCGGTCGGTGGCGATGAGCAGCGCGCGGAGCAGAACCCGGCCCTTTGGTGGTCCCATGTACGCGAGCTCCTGCGCGAGGCCGCTACGCATCTGGACGGCGAGCCGGCGGCAATCGCGGTGGACGGGACCTCGGCCACCCTGCTGCGCCTGGACGCCGATGGACGCCCGACCCACCCGGCATTGATGTACAACGATGCCCGGGCCACCGACATGCTGCCCGTCCTGGCCGGGGTGGCCCCGGCCGCTTCCGCCGTGCACAGCCCCAGTTCCTCGGCCGCGAAACTGCTGTGGCTGCGTCGCCACGAGGGGCTCTCGGGCGTGCGCCGCGTCCTGCACCAGGCCGACTGGATCGCCGGGCGCCTGCGCGGGCGCTTCGACCACATGGACGAAAACAACGCCCTGAAACTGGGCTACGACGCCCTTTGGGGGGGCTGGCCGAACTGGCTGCAGGAAACCCTCGGGACCGACGCCACCCTGCTGCCGGAGGTGGTCCCCGCCGGCACCGTGCTGGGCCCAGTGGACCCGCAGGTGGCGGAGGCACTGCACCTGAACCCGGCCTGCCGGGTGGTGGCCGGCACCACCGACAGCATCGCCGGATTCCTCGCCTCCGGCGTCGCCGATGACACCACCGGGGTCACCAGCCTGGGCTCGACGCTGGTACTCAAGCAGCTGGCACCGGAGCCGATCTACGCCCCGGAACTGGGCATCTACAGCCACCGCTTGCTGGGACGCTGGCTGGTCGGTGGCGCCTCCAACAGTGGCGGCGCCGTACTGCGCCAGTACTTCGACGACGCGGCGCTGGAGCGACTGAGCGACACCATCGACCCGGAGAGCGACAGCGGGCTGGACTACCGGCCCCTGCCCAGAACCGGCGAGCGCTTCCCGGTCAACGATCCCGAACTGGAGCCGCGTCTCGCCCCCCGCCCCGATGACGACGCGCGCTTCTTGCAAGGGCTGTTCGAGGGGATCGCCCGCATCGAGCGCGACGGCTACCGCCGCCTGACCGAACTGGGCGCCCCGCGCGTGGAGCACGTGGTCTCGCTCGGCGGCGGCGCCCGAAACCCCGTATGGACCCGCATCCGCAGCCGCATCCTCGAATGCCCGGTCACCCCGGCCGCGGATGACGACGCGGCGCACGGAGCCGCCCGCCTCGCGCGCATCGGCGTGGGCCTGGAGCCCGGCTTCACCGACTAACCCGCCCCATGCCGACAAGCTCGATGTAGGAGCCGCCTTGGCGGCGAAGCCCCCGCCAAAGCCGGAGACACCCCCAACAGCGCGCGTTCAGCGAACCGGCTCCTGTAGCACGGATATCCGGTGTTCCAGAACCGTACGCGGGCAGGGGCTTCGCGGCCAAGGCCGCTCCTACCGTGCCCCGGGGCCGCACACCGGCCATCGATGCTACATTCCGAAGGGAACACCACAACAAAGGGATACGACATGCACTGGACGCGAGTTCTCGGGATTGCCCTGCTGGTGGGCGGGATCATTCTGCTGGTGATGGGCTATAACGCGACCGAAAGCCTGGGCGAGGAGCTGCACCAGGAATTCATGGGGCGCTACACGGACGAGACGCGCTGGTACCTGATCGCGGGCGGCGTGATGTCCGTCGTTGGGCTGGTGCTGGCGATCTTCGGGGTGCGCCGCTGAGCCCACCGTGCCGGCCCGTTCGCTCCGCCTGACCCCGCTGTTCGCGTTCCTGGCACCCTTTCGCGGGCTTTCGCGCGTATTCGAGCCGGGCCTGCGGGGCCTGGTGATCGGGCCCCTGATCATCAACATCGTGGTGGTGATCGGGCTTGCGGCGGCGGCCGCACTTGGCTTCGAGGCGCTGCTGGCCGCGTGGCTCCCGAGTGGCTGGGACTGGCTGGCCTGGCTGCTATGGCCGTTGTTCGCCCTGGCGCTGCTGGTGGCCTTTGCGGTATCGGCAGTAGCCCTGGCCGCGATCATCGCCAGCCCGTTCTCCGGCCCGCTGGCCTACCGTACCGCCCGCGGCCTGGGCCACGAACCGCGCCAGCCGGCGCGCTCGTTTCTCGGCGAGATGGGTCACGCGAGCATCACCGCGCTGCGCAAAACCGGGTACTACGCCCTGCTGTTCATCCCGGTCCTGGTGATCACGGTGATCCCCGGGCTGAACCTGCTGGCCGGACTGGCGTGGTTCCTGTTCGGCAGCTGGGTCCTGGCCGTCGAATTCATGGAAGCCCCGCTGGCGAACGACGGCCTGGAGTTTGCGGCGGTCCGCCAGACCCTGCGCGCCCACCGGCTGGAGACGCTCAGCTTCGGGGCCGGCACCACGCTGCTGGCGATGGTGCCGGTGGTGAACCTGCTGCTGGTCCCGGCCGCCGTAATCGGCGCAACCCACCTGCGCGTGCGCCTGCCCGACCCCCGGGGCAACGCCTAAGGCATTTTTCACCACAGAGAGCACGGAGGGCACAGAGAAAGAAATTCAAAAGCGGGTTACAGGAAGTAGGGAAGGACGCTGGAAGGAATAACGATGGCCGGGTCCATTCCTCCGGAATCATCGATCTCGGATGCAGACCTTCCGGGGCAAGGCGACTCGCCGAAACCCTGCGAGCCCCAGGCCCTCCAGCCCATCATCCCTTCCAACCTTCAAACCTTCCTGTAAACCGCCCTTGCCCTTCTTCGTGCCTTCGTGCGCTTCGTGGTGCCAAACGCCCTTGACCTCGTGAGAGGCGGGATCCGAATCAGCCCAGTAGCGCATCCAGCGGGTTGTCGGTCGGCAGCGGGCGCATGCGGCCCTCGCGCAGCTCCTGCGCGACGCCCTGCAGGGAATGGCGGCGGCTGGCGCCCTGGTCGAGCGACAGGAAGAGATAGCCGCGCGTGGCCTCGCCGCGCCACACGAGGCCCATGCGGTGCAGCTGCCCGCTGGCCTTGTCCACCAGTTCGAACCACTCGCCGGTGCGCATCCGGCTGGCATCGAAGACCCAGGGGTCGTCGAGATCGGTCAGCAGATCCGGGTCGTCGTCCTCCAGGCGCGTGGCGCGACGCGCCTGGATGCGTGCCTGCGGGTCGAAGCGCGGCTCGTCGGCCGCGGCACGGATACGCTGCAGGTGCGCCTGCCCGAGGTGCTGCACCACCGCCTTGATGCGCGCCTCGTCGGCGCCATGCTCGCGGGCGGTGGCGACGATCTTCTGCACCAGCGGATTGACTTCCTGCGGGGTGACCCCGTTGCAGATTGCCCGCACCACCTCCTGAACCTCGGCGTCCAGGACCTGCACGGCCGCCTCGTCCACGGCCAGCAGGTCTTCCCAGGCCTCGGCGATCTGCTCGGCGGCGCGCTCCGGCAGCTCGGCACCGGTTTCCAGCACGCATACAGTCAGGGTGCGTCGGGCCCGGGCGGCGCGTTCCTTCTGGCACATCGGCTCGGCAAGTGCGTCCGCCTGCGCCTGCCAGTGCGCGTCCTGCTCCGCCAGGGCCGTATCCCATTCCTCGCGCAGGGCCTGTGCGCCGGCGCGATCGAGGACATCGACCTCCTTTTCCAGGCGTTCGACGCTCTGGCGCATCGCGTCGAGATAGCCTTTGACCAGCGCGGCATCCTCCGCGCCGTTGTCGGGGCTGATGCGCACACCGGTGTTGATCAGGCTGCCCACCCATTCACGCAGCGGGTGGGCGGAGTCGTGGAAGAATTCGAGATCGCGGCTGACCACGCGCGCGAGCAGCGGTTGCAGCTTCAGCATGATCGCGCGGAACTCGGGATGGCACTCGAGCTGGCGCGACACCTCGGCGAACACGCCCGCCAGCACACCCGTGATGACGTCCTCCAGGGGGGCCTCGACCGCCGAGCCACCGGCGCCCGCCGCCGGGCCCATACCCGCCCCGCCGGCGGCCAGCAGCCAGCCGGAGGACGCCGCCCATTGCTGCCAGGCCTCCGGGGCCGCATCCGCCGCGGGCATCGGCGCGCGGGCCGCCACGCCCACGCCAGCGCCGGCTTCCGAAGTGGCCGCCTCGTCCGCCTCGGTCGCGGGCGCCGCCGCGCCGTCGGGGGCCGGTTCGGCGCTGGCGGCGCCCCAGCTCGCGCGAGCCGCCGGCCGGTCCAGATCGCCATCCGGTTCCTCGGAAACCGGCTCGCGGACCAGCCCACAGGACTCCACCGTCTCGACCACGAAGGCCAGGGTCGGCGCGGCGGTACTGCCCAGGCAGCGCACATACCCGCGCATCAGATCGAGGGTCATGTCGGTACGGCCGAACTGGGCCTCGGCGGTCTCGATCAGGCGCTCGTACCAGTTCAGCGGCGACCACGGCGCCCAGCCGGGGTGCTCGAAGCGATCCTCCTCGCGCGCCGCCTGCAGGAAGACGAACCAGGAATAGCGATTGTGCTCGCGGACCAGTCCTTCCAGCTTGTGCCGCAGGGAGCGGCGGGTGGACTGGTAGTCGTCCAGGATCTGCAACCCGGAGTTGTCGCCCGCGTAGCTGGAACCGGAAAATTCGTACTTCGGGGGATAGGTCGTGGCCAGGAAGTCCCGTTCCAGGGCCTCCTCGAACTGGCGGCGCAGCACGAACTGATAGCCCTGAAGCTGGTTGGCCCACTCGCTGCTTTCGGAGTCCTTGCCGCCGGCGGTCCAGTCCCGGGCGATCGCCTCCAGACAGCGGTCGAGGTGATCCGCCACTCGTGGAACGATGCCACGCGCCAGTTGCTGGCGCTGCGCATCCGACAAACCGGCCAGTCCCGACCAAAGCTTCGCCGGATCACCCCCCGGGCCTTCCCGGCCTGTCTGCTCCGTGCCTGCCATTGCTTGGGTGCCCTCGTCTAGCCGCGCGATAGCCCCCGTAAGTTCAACGTGAGGCGCCCCATAGTGTACAGGCGCGGCAAAAGCAGAGCATCCGGGGCAGCTTCCGACTCAACCCGAGGGGAAACACTCATCAATGTGCACGCTCGCGCTCGAGTCGCTTTTGCCTGCGTTTAAAGCGCGGTGACTGCCGTGCAGTCACTCTGCACAAGGGAACCGCAACGCCGCGCCTTGTCTCGGAAAACCTGGGGTACCAACGCGAGTGTGTCCCTTGATCAGTTTTCCCCTAGCGCGGTTCAGTCGTCCAGTGGCTGTGCGCCCACCTGCACCATGTCGCCTTCGATGCGCACGGGGAACCGGGTCAGCGGCTCTTCCGCCGGCGGCTCCATGACCTCGCCGGTGCGCAGACAGAACTGGGCATCGTGCATCGGACAGGTAATGCAGTCGTCGGGGTCGATCTCGCCGTCGGCGATGGGTACATCCTCGTGGGTACAGAGATTCTCCACCGCGAAATACTCGCCGCCGAGGTTGAAGATGGCGACCTCGGTATCCGCCGTCTCCACCAGGCGATGGTCTCCATCCTCGATCGTCCCGACCGGGGCTACATCAATCCAATGTGTCATTGCGTCTCCCTTGGCAAAACCCGGGGTTCAGGCAGCAGATTCGTTCAACGGGCGGATGCACGCAGGGCCGCAGTGGCGGCCGGGTCAATCTCGATCCGCCGCCCTTCTTCCGGGTGATAGGAAAAGCGCCCGACTACGCGCAGGTTCTCGCCCAGGTGGTCGCGGACCGCCGAACCGGGGGTAACCGCCACCCGGTTGATGGCGTCGTCCTCGAGCCAGTAATGCTCGGGATCGTCGAAGCGGTTTACCACTCCCGCGGTTTCCACCAGCTCGCCGTCAAACGCCGGCGCCGACGCCGCCAGTTGCTCCAGCGTTACCGGCGCCACGCGCTCGCCACCGCAGGCTACCAACAAGGCTGACGCTACCAACCCCAGAATCAGGGCCTTCATCCCCTTCCACACGATCGTTTCTCCCGGTTCCGCTCACAGCGCATGCCGCATCCTTCTCCATACAGCCTAACGAAAGGGGCATTCGTCGTGCCGATTCACCCGCGAATCACAGGCTCAAGCGAGACGGTTCGCTGCCGTTACCCGGGAATGACGACCCGAACACGCACCCGACAGGGACGCTCGCTCGTATGAATTCGGCACATCAGAACCGCTCCCGCTCGCCCTCGCGAATGACCCGGCCTCGGTCGAGCGCCGGCCCGAAGGCCACGGGGGCACTGGACCCGAACGAACGGCGACACCTCGCTCCAAGGGAAGACTGGGTGGAACTGGCGGAGGAGACCCTCAGGCTGATCCGGCAACTGCGGGTTTAGGTACTGCGGCGCACCGTGCGTTAGCGGGCGTGCTGGGCAAGCCAGCGGTCCAGGGCATTGCCGAAGGCCTGGCGGTCGCGAGGGCCCAGGGCCGCGGGACCGCCGGTATCCACGCCGCTCCCGCGCAGGGTGTCCATGAAATCGCGCATGCTGAGGCGCTCGCGGATGTTGTCGCGGGTATAGAGCTCGCCGCGTGGATTGAGCGCCTGGCCGCCCTTCTCGATCACCTCCGCGGCCAGCGGGATATCGGCCGTGATCACCAGGTCGCCCGCCGCGAGGCGCCGGACAATCTCGTTGTCGGCCACGTCGAACCCGGCACCCACCTGGATGGAGTCGATCAGCTTGGACGGCGGCGTGCGCATCGGCTGGTTGGCCACCAGGGTCATCGGCGTCCCGGTCCGCTTCGCCGCGCGGAACAGGATTTCCTTGATCACAGCGGGACAGGCGTCCGCATCCACCCAGATCTTCATGGGCCTCCTTCCGGGGCGTTCAATGACGGTTGCGGCACAGGGTATCGGTTCGCGGCGCCCGGCACATTTTTCGCCGCCCGGATTGGCACCCGCACAAGCCCCGTGCTATCAGGGACCTGGACAGGAGAGACCTGCTCCTGCCTTCAAACAGGGCGTGCGTTCCGGTCGGGCCACGCATCCAACCCGCAAGGAGCATCCCATGGGCATCGAAGTTACCAGCATTCTGGGCCTCGTCTGGCTGCTGATCGTAATTTAGGGAAACACTGATCAATGCACACACTCGCGCTCGAGTCGCTTTTGCGTGGGAACAAGGCGCGGTGACTGCCGTGCAGTCATTCTGCACAAGGGAACCGCAACGCCGTTCGCGCGCAAAAGCGGCCGAGCCCCTGCTGTCAATGGCTTGTGGGGTTGGCACCCCAGGTTCCCCGATCCTGCGTTGCGCCACTTGCGGGTAGAACCACTACCCGCTGCGCACCGCGCCTTGTCTCGGAAAACCTGGGGTGCCAACGCGAGCGTGTGCATTGATCAGTGTTTCCCTAAGCCATCGTGCGCACCGCGCAAAGCCCCGCCGGCCCGGTCGTCAAGTTGCTGTGGATCCTGATCCTGCTGTTCCTGCCGCTTCTGGGACTGATCGCCTGGCTGCTGTTGGGCCCCGATAGGCGCCCGTCGCGCCCGTCGCGCCCTTCACAGGCGGCGCAGAAACGCCGCCAGGTCTACGTCCCGGCCCTCCAGTTCGCGGAGCCGCGCAAGCAGCGCTTCCTGAGATCCGAACCGCTCGTGATCAAAGCCCGGGGCACGGGATGTCCGCTGCGGCCCCGGGATACCCGCGTCCGGGTCCGCAGCACGCCAGCCGAAGTCCGGTGGCGGGGCGGCCGTCCGCGTATCGGCAACCGGAACGGCATCCCGCTCCGCAGGGGCCCGCGGGCTCGGCGGATCGGCGGGGCCCTGCGCCTCACCCAACGCGACATCCTCCGCAACCTCGGGGGTGGCCGCCTCTTCCGACGGCGCATCGACCGAAGGCTCAACCCCCTTGATGGCCGGTCGCCCGGTGCGCGCCCGGTACTGCTCGTGCAGGGTGTTCAGGACCTCGGCCAGGGCTTCCGGGTCCGCCACCTCCAGCGCGTTCTCGAAGGCCCGGCGTAACGGGGCCAGGCCCTGGTCGGCATCCACCTCCGGCGGGGGCGTCTCGCCGGCCGGGGAATCCACAGGTTCCTGGACCGCCGTTGCCGGCTGGGCCGTGGCTTCGAATCCGTCATCCTCGGCGGAACCGACAGCGGATCGGGGAGCGGGTGGAGACTCCTCGAGCCGCCCGCGCCAGAAGCGGCTGAAGGCCGCGTCGGGCCCCTGCGGCGGGTCGTCGTCCAGCGCGTTGGCCAGGCGCTGAAACGGGCGGAACGACGGATCGCCCTCGGCAAACAGCGCGACCGGGTGCTGCAGGGTGACCGCCGTCCGCAGACTCTCGTCGCGCTGGACGAACCCCAGGAAATCGACCCGCGTATGCAGGTATTTTTCCACCGCGTTGCCGAAGCGCTGGAACACGCTGCGCGCCTCGGCAACGTCCGCGACCATGTTGACGACCACCCGTACATCCAGCGCCTGCCGGCGCAAGGCGAGTTTCAGCAGGGAGAAGGCGTCCGTCAGGGAGGTCGGCTCCGGGGTGAGCACCAGCAGGACCTGATGGCTGGCCGCGAGGAAGTCCAGCGTGGTGTCGCCGATGCCGGCGGCGGTGTCCAGCAACAGGTCGTCGAAATCCGATTCGATGCGCGCCAGCTCCGTGACCAGGCGCTGCTGGTGGGCCTCGGAGAGCTCGGCGTATTCGCGGATGCCACTGGCGCCCGGGATGATCCGCAGGCCATGGGGCCCTTCCAGAAGGATCTCCTCGATGCCGCATTCCCCGGCCAGCACCTCGGGCAGCCCCCGTTGCGGACGCAGCCCCAGCAGGATGTTGACGTTGGCCAGCCCGGTGTCGCCGTCGAGGATGCACACCCGCCGCCCCCGGCGCGCCAGGGTAATCCCGAGGTTAACCGCGAGGCTGGACTTGCCCACGCCACCCTTGCCGCTGGCCACGGCCAGGACCCGTGGCCGCGCCACCGCTGCGGATCGGGAATCCGCCGAGGCACTGCGATCGGACATTGCGGCTCCCTGCATGGCACTCATCGGCATGGATTAAGGAAACCCTGATCGGTAAAGGATGACGGCGAACTCACGGCCGGTCTACCCCGTCCGGTAGCGCGTCCGAATACCGCACAGTATAGTCGGTTATCAAGAGCGGCCCGGCGCGCAGGCGCCACACGGTGCCACCACCGGGTTCGCGGTTCGGGCAACTGAGACGGCGGGTCGGCTACAGCGTCTCCGGGGAACAGCATGGCGAGGGTCAACACGGCAACGGACGCATTACCCAGCCTGCCCCAGGCGCTGATCCCCGTTCTTGATGCCACCCAGGCAGATGAAGCCGATTTCCAGTCCCTCGCCCGCGCCATCCTGCAGGACGCCGGGATGTCCGGCCGCCTGCTGCAGGCCGCCAACTCCCCCTTCTACTACCGTGGCTCGCCCTGCCGCACCATCGACCGCGCCCTGTTCAGCCTGGGCCTGGACACGGTGCGCAGTCTGGCCCTCACCGCGGCGATCCAGCAGCTGTTCGGCGAGTTCGCACCCCGGCATCGCGGCTACCTCCGCGTAATCTGGCGCCGCGCCCTGACCACCGCCAGCCTCGCCCAGGTCCTCGCGACCCTGACCCGCTACCCCCGCCCGGAAGAGGCCTACCTGGCCGGGTTGCTGATCGACATCGGCCGCCTGATCCGGCTTGCCGGAGACGAGGGCCACTACTGGCCCCTGCTGCAGGCGGCGGAGGATGACCCGCACCTGGTGGCCCTCGAACGCGACAGCTTCGGGTGCCACTACGGCGAGCTGGGCGGCGACTGCCTGGAGACCTGGGGCCTCGGCCGTTTCGTGGCCGATGCCGTGCGCTACCACCTGGAGCCGGCCGAACGCGTGCGTGATGCCCACCACCTGGTGAAGCTGGTGAACCTGGCACATGCCATGGCCTGCCTTCCGGCCACCCTCGCGGCCAGCACCGAGGCCACCTGCAACGAAACGGCGCTGGCCGCCGCCGACACGCTGTTCGGCCTGAACGAGGGTCTGGCACGGGCGCTGCGCGAACGGGTGGCCGAAGATGTTCGGCGCATCGCCGGCTCGCTCGAGATCGATCTCGACGCCCCCGCGTCGGGTCCAGAGACGCAGGACGGGCCGGAATCGAACGACCGGGCAGCCGAACGCGCCCTTGGGGCACGGGTCCGGGACCTCACCGAACTGGAACGGATCAACGCGGAGATGGCCCGCGCGACCCGCCTGCAGGACCGCTGCCTGGCCGCGCGGCGCACCCTGTTTTTGACCCTGGGCGTGAGCCAGAGCCTGCTGTTTCTGGTCGACGACGACCAGCAGTCGGTCTCCGCCTGGGTAGAGGATGACGAGACACCCGATTTCACCCTGCCGCTGCTGCCCGGGCGCAGCCTGGTCACCGACACCCTGCTGGACCGCGAGATCCTGCGTCACGAGGAGGAAAACGCCGCCGGCCTCCCGGTGATCGACCAGCAGCTGTTCCGCCTGTGCGAGGCGGAACGCCTGTGGAGCTTTCCGCTGCTGGCCGAGGGCCAGCAGCCCGCCGGCGTGCTGATCCTCGGGCTGACGCACGGCCAGGCGGAGGGCCTGGAACCCCGCAGCGACTTCATCCGCTCCCTGACCCGCGAGATCGCGCGCGCCCTGACGCAGCCCCGCCCCGAGCCCCGAGACACCGACGCTACCGAACAGCGCATCCGCGAGACCGTGCACGAGGCCGGCAACCCGCTCAGCATCATCCAGAACTACCTGGGCGTGCTGCACCACAAGCTGGGTGCGGAGCACGAGGCCCGCCACGAGCTGGGCCTCATCAAGGACGAGATCGACCGGGTCGGGCGCATCCTGCTGCGCCTGCGCGATCCGGAGGCCGCCGCGACCGGAGAGACCGGACCGGGCTCGCTGAATGCGCTGGTGCGCCAGGTCGCGGATATCGTCGACGGGTCCCTGTGCCGGACCCGGGGCATCGAGCTCCACCTGGACCTCAGCCCCTCGGACCCGCCGCTGTCCGTGTCGGCGGATCACCTGCGCCAGATCCTGACCAACCTGCTGAAGAACGCCGCGGAGGCGCAGGAGAACGGTGGCGAGATCAGTATCGCCACCCGCGCCCCGACCACGGTCAATGGCCGCCGCGTGGTCCCCTTGTCGGTGACCGACAAGGGACCCGGCCTGCCACCGGCGGTCCAGGCCGCCGCGTTTGCGCCGGTGGCGTCCAGCAAGGGGCCGGGCCATGCCGGCCTGGGGCTCAGCATCGTCAAGCGCCTGACCGAGGAGATCGGTGCGGGCTTCACCTTTACCAGCACAAGCGCCGGGACGCGCTTCGAAATCACCCTGCCCCTGGTCACACAGGGGACAGCGGACGCATCAGGGATGACGCAATCATGACGCCCTGAGGCCTTGATGACCGACCGCGACACGCCGATCGACCCGCAGTCCGTCCGCATCCTGATCGCCGATGACGACCCCGGCCTGCTCGAAAGCCTGCGGGGCCTGCTGAGTCTGGAAGGCTATCCCGTACGCACCACCCCGGGTGGCGGCGCCGCCATCGAGGCCCTGCGCGAAAAGCACTATGACCTGCTGCTGCTCGATCTCGCCATGCCGGAACTCGACGGCCTCGATGTCCTGCGCTTCATGCAGGCCGCCGGCCTGGAAACCCTGACCGTGGTGGTGAGTGGCAACAGCACCGTGGAGGACGTCGCCGGGGCCCTGCGCGAGGGCGCGCACGACTATCTGAAAAAACCCTACGAACCGGCCGAACTGCTGGCGACCGTGCGCAACGCGCTGCAGCACAAGGCGCTGGAAGACGCCAACCGCGCCATGCGCGCGCGTCTGGAGAAATCCGAGCGCCTGCACCGCATGATCGTGAACAACTCGCCCGACATCGTGTTCGTGCTGGATGCGGAACACCGCTTCCGTTTCGTGAACTCGCGCGTCCACGAACTGCTGGGCTATGCCCGTCAGGACCTGCTCGAGTCCTCCATCCTGGACCTGGTCGAACCCGAGGACCGCGACAAGGCCGCGTATTTCTTCGAACAGGCCACCCGCCGCCAGGCCCATATCCGCTCCGTCGAACTCGCCCTGAAACCGGCGCGCCCGTCCCACACCCGGCACTTCTTCGAGGTCGCGGTGTGGCCCAACGGGGCCGGGGACGAAAACGCCGATGGCCGGCATGAGGCGCTGACCTACGGCACCGCCCGCGACATCACCGAGCGCAAGGAATCCGAGGCCTTCATCAACTTCCAGGCCTACCACGACCTGCTCACTCGCCTGCCCAACCGCGCCCTGTTTCGCGACCGCGTGGATGTGGCCATTTCCCACGCCCATCGCTCCGGCACGCAGCTGGCCGTGCTGTTTATCGACCTGAACCGCTTCAAGGTGATCAACGACTCGCTCGGGCACACGGTCGGCGACCGCCTGCTGCAGGGCGTGGCGCAGCGCCTGCAGGGCTGCATCCGCAAGGGGGACACGCTGTCGCGCTTCGGCGGCGACGAGTTCACCCTGCTGATACCGGGTCTGGCCAGCAGCGAGTCCGCCATCCAGGTGGCCGAGAAGATCCTGGAGAGCCTGCAGGCCCCGTTCCAGATCGGCGACCACGAACTGTTCGTCGGCGCCAGCATCGGCATCGCAATCTACCCGGATGCCGGCGACAACCTCGAGGCCCTGATCAAGAACGCGGACATCGCGATGTACCGCGAAAAGAGTACCGGCAAGACCGGGGTGCGCGTGTACAGCCCGGACATGGGCGGCCACCCCCCGCGCCGGCTGCAGCTGGAACAGGACATGCGCCGCGCCCTGGAGCGCGACGAGTTCCATATCCTCTATCAGCCTCAGGTCGACACGGAAACCGGGCAAATGGTCGGCGTCGAGGCGCTGATTCGCTGGGACCACCCGCAACTGGGGCTGCTGGGCCCGGCCGAGTTCATCCCGGTCGCCGAGGACACCCGCCTGATCGTGGATCTCGACCGCCTGACCCTGCGCACCGCCATTCGCGAGGTGCAGCAGCACATGCAGTCGGGCTATCCGGAACTACATTTGGCCGTGAACCTCTCCCCCGTACTGGTGGAGCGCGACGATTTCGTCGAGGACTTCCTGGGCATCCTGGGCGAGGCCGGCTTCCCGCCCGATCTGCTGGAGGTGGAGATCACCGAGAACCTGCTGATGAGCGACACCCCGGACACGGTGCACAAACTGAACCGGCTGGGGGCCGCCGGCGTGCAGATCGCGGTGGACGACTTCGGCACCGGCTACTCGTCCCTCAGCTACCTGCAGAAGCTGCCGATCCATACCCTCAAGATCGATCGCAGCTTCACGCAGACCATCTGCCGCGAGGACGAGGCCTGCATCGTCAACGCGATCATCTCCATGGCGCGCGGCCTGAACATGAATATCGTGGCCGAGGGGGTGGAGACCGACGCCCACCGCGATTACCTGCGCAAGCTGGAGTGTCCGATGATGCAGGGCTTCCTGTTCGGTCAGCCCGCCCCGCTGCACCGCCTGCTGGAGAACGACGCGATCGCGCCCCGGCCCGTAGCCTGTCAGTAGGCCGCGACCACGACCGCCTGCTCGACCTACTCGACCGCGGCCACCTGCGACTCGGTATCCGCCAGGAAGCGGTGCCCCTGGCGCAGGCAGTAGCGCAGCCACTTGTACAGGAACCGGTTGTGCCGCCAGCGACAGACCAGGCCCGGGTGGCCGCTCAGCATCTCCGGGACGGCACCGTCCCCGATGGTCCGGCAGTGCAGCTCTAGCACCTCGGCCTGGCGCGCGTCATGGAACAGGCGCACGCGCATGTCTGGCTGCTCGCGGCGTTCACCCTGATGATCGAACCGGTAGGTGAGGTGCAGCGTGGTGGTATAGCGGGTGCGCTCCAGCACCTCCAGGTACAGATCCAGCGCGCCCGCCACCCGCGAGACCGAACGCACCGGCTGCCGCTCGAGTTCGGGACACAGACGGCGCAGCGCGAGGTAGTTCTCCTCGTACATCTCCATCAGTGCCGCGAAGCTCTCGGGCCTGGGTTCCAGGTGGGACGGGGTCTGACGCTCCAGCAACATGTCGCGCAGTCTAACAGGCCAGGGCGGCTTCGCCGCGAGCGCCAGTAGTGCCAGGCGGGACACCCCCCGGGGTTTTTGGTACCTTCGAATCGACCAACAAGGATCCGCGACCCCATGGACATAAGCGTCGTCACCACCCGGCCCTTTTCCGACCAGAAGCCCGGCACCTCCGGCCTGCGGAAGCGCGTCCGCCAGTTCCGCCAGCCGCACTACCTCGAGAACTACATCCAGAGCATCTTCGACGCCTGTCCCGACCTGAAGGACGGCGAACTGCTCCTGGGTGGCGACGGGCGCTTCCACAACCGCGAGGCGATCCAGCTGATCCTGCGCATGGCCCTGGCCAACGGTGTGAAGAAGGTCGCCGTGGGGCACGCCGGCCTCCTGTCGACCCCGGCCGCATCGCACCTCATCCGCTCGCGCGGGGCGACGGGCGCCCTGATCCTGTCTGCCTCGCACAACCCGGGAGGCCCGGAGGGCGATTTCGGGGTCAAGCTCAACACCGCCAACGGCGGCCCCGCTCCGCCCTCGGTGACCGACGCCATCTTCGAGCAGAGCACCCGCATCCAGCACTACCGCATCGCCAATGGCACCGAGCACGTGGACATCGATCACCTGCACGCCGGACAGCTGGGCGACATGGCCGTCGAGGTGGTCGATCCGGTCGGGACCTATGCCGATTACATGGCCACCCTGTTCGACTTCGAGCGCATCGGCGAACTCCTGCGCTCCGATCACTTCCGCATGCGCTTCGATGCCATGCATGCCGTGACCGGCCCGTATGCCGAGGAGATCCTGGTCAACCGCCTGGGGGCCCCGGCCGAGACCATCCTGCGCGCCGAGCCGCTGGCCGACTTTGGTGGCCGCCACCCGGACCCGAACCTGTCGCACGCGCGGGAGCTGCGCGAGGCCCTGTACGGCCGCGATGCCCCGGATTTTGGCGCCGCCTCGGACGGTGACGGCGACCGCAATATGATCCTCGGCCGGCATTTCTTCGTCACGCCTTCGGACAGCCTCGCGATCATGGCGGCCAACGCCCACCACATCCCGGCATTTGCCGACGGCCTGAAGGGCGTGGCGCGCAGCATGCCTACCAGTCAGGCCGTAGACGTGGTCGCCACAAAGCTGGACCTCCCCTGCTTCGAGACCCCGACCGGCTGGAAATTCTTCGGCAACCTGCTGGACGACGGACGCATCCGGCTGTGCGGCGAGGAAAGTTTCGGCACCAGTTCCGACCACGTGCGCGAAAAGGACGGCCTGTGGGCCGTGCTGTTCTGGCTCAACCTGCTGGCGGCCCGGCGCCAGTCGGTGGAGGAGATCGTGCGCGATCACTGGCGCCAGTACGGACGCCATTACTACACCCGGCACGACTACGAGGCCGTGGAGAGCGACCGCGCCGAACAGGTGATGGCACGCATCCGCGAACAGCTCTCGGTGCTGCCGGGGCAATCCCTGGCCGGCATGCGCGTGGCGCGCGCGGACGACTTCGCCTACCGCGACCCGGTGGACAACAGCCTGACCGAGCACCAGGGCCTGCGGGTGCTGTTCGAGAGCGGTGCCCGCATCGTCTTCCGGCTGTCCGGCACCGGCACCGAGGGCGCCACGCTGCGCCTGTACATCGAGCAGCACGAGACCCATCCGGAACACCTCGATGCCGACCCGCAGGAACTGCTGCGTCCACTGATCGAGGCCGCCTCCCGGCTCGGCGACATCCCCGGCCTGACCCGCCGCGAGAAACCCGACGTCATCACCTGACCGGGCCCGCGCGGCATGGATATCACCGCCACCCGCATCCGCTGGCGGCACGGCTATGCCTTCGTGCTGGCCGCCACTGCCTCGGCCGTCGGCCTGGGCAACATCTGGAAGTTCCCCTATATCCTGGGCGAGAACGGCGGGGGTGCGTTCCTGCTGGTCTACCTCGCGGCGATTGCCGTAATCGGTATCCCGGTCATGATGGCCGAGGTCATGATCGGCCGGCGCGGGCGCCGGTCACCGGGCTATGCGGCGCTGGCCGTAGCCCGCGAGAGCCGGGCGCACGATGGCTGGCAGATGGTGGGCTGGATCGGGATCCTAGCGTCATTCGTGATCATGGGCTTTTATGTGGTGGTGGCGGGGTGGGTGTTTTCCTACATCCCGCAGGCGGCGGCCGGGGCCTTTTCCCAGGCCGATGGCGAACAGGTACGGGCGGTCTTCGTGGCCACCACCACCTCGGCCAGCGGAATGCTGTCGTGGACGGCCTTCGGGATCGGTGCCACCTTTCTGATCCTCGGCCTGGGGCTGCGCGGCGGCCTGGAACGCAGCGTCAGCGTCCTGATGCCCCTGCTGTTCGCGCTGTTGTTGCTGGCAATGGCCAGCGGCCTGTGGATCGGCGACGTCCGCAGCGCGGCCGCCTTCATGTTTTGGCCCGATTTCGCGGCACTGGAGCCGCGCAGCCTGCTGATCGCCGTCGGCCATGCCTTCTTTACCATGACCCTCGCGGCCGGCGTGCTGATGATGTTCGGGGCCTACCTGCCACAGGAGATCTCGATCGGCGGCACCGCCGCCGGCATCGCAATCGCGGACACCCTGATTGCCCTGACCGCGGGGCTCGCGATCTTTCCCGTTGTATTCGCCTTCGATCTCGATCCCACGGCCGGCCCCGCTCTGATGTTCGAAGCCCTGCCCCTGGCGCTCAGCGCGATCCCGGCCGGCGCGCTCCTGACCGTGCTGTTCTTCGTCATGCTGGGCCTTGCCGCCTTCGGCACGATGATCACCGGCGTTCAGGTCTTCGTGCACCTGCTCCACGAACGTTTCGGGCTTGGGCACTGGTGGGCGTCCCTTACGGCCACGCTGAGCATCGGGGCGTGCAGCCTGATCACCATTTTTTCCTTCAGCGGGGCGGAATGGGCGCAAATCGATATCACGCTACTTGGGCGCGAACTGCCAACGCTTTACCACCTGCTGGAACACACCTCGATCAATATCCTGCTGCCCCTTTCCGGGCTGATGATCGCGGTGTTCGCTGGCTGGGTGGTCCCGGCGCACATCGCGGCGCAGGAGCTGCCGCACCGGCCGCTTGTCCTGGCCACCTGGCGCTGGACCCTGCGTTTCGTGGCCCCCGCCGCACTCCTGCTGCTGTTCTGGCAGCTCTCGTCCTTCGGCAGCCACCTGCCCCGCCTTTAGGGAAATACTGGGGTAACTAACCCAGCAGGGTCTGCAGTCTCTCCACGGCCTCGCGCAGTCGGGTCTCCGACTGGATATAGGCGATCCGCAGATAGTCCCGCCCCCGAGTCGGGCTGAAATCCGTACCTGGCGTCAGGGCCACGCCGGCCTGGTCGAGAATGCGTGCGCAAAGCGCCTCGGAGTCCGGTCCGTGGGCGGTACAGTCGGCATAGATGTAGAACGCCCCTTCCGGACGCGCCTGGACCTCGAGCCCGAGCCCCGGCAGCGCGTCCAGGAGCACATCGCGCCGCTGTTCGAGCTCGCGCACCTGCGTCTGCAGCAGGGCCTCGGTCGCCGGGGTGAAGGCCTCCAGTGCCGCCGTCTGGGCCATCGTGGCCGGGGCCACGAACAGGTTCTGCGCCAGGCGACGCACCGGGTCCACCCAGGTCTCCGGCACCACCATCCAGCCCAGGCGCCAGCCGGTCATCGCGAAGTACTTGGAGAAGGAATTGATCACCACCACGTCCGGGAAGCCAGCCGCGGCACTGGGCTCGGGGCGGTCAAAGACGATCTGGGCGTAGATCTCGTCCATGATCACCAGCCCGCCGCGCTCGCGCACGACCTCGACGATCGCGGTCAGGCGTTCGCGCGACAGGCAGGTCCCGGTCGGGTTCGCCGGGGAGCCCAGCAGCACCGCCCGGGTATTCCCGCCCCATGCCCCGGCGATGGCCTCGGGCGTCGGCTGGAAGGCATCCTCGGCGTGCACCGGCAGGCCCACGGGCAGCGCGCCACGCGCGGCGACGAACTGCCGGTTGCAGGCGTAGCCAGGATCCGGCAGCAGGACCTCCTCGCCCGGGTTCACCCCGGCCGCCAGGGCCAGCAGGATCGCCGCCGACGCGCCCGCCGTGATCACGATCCGCTCGGGATCCACATCGGCACCGTGGCGCCACCGGTAGTCGGCGCCCAGTGCCTCGCGCAGCGCGCGGGTCCCGTGGGCGGGAGTGTAGCGCGTATCCCCGGCGGCCAGCGCCGCACGACCGGCGGCAATCACCGGCGGCGGCGTCGGGAAATCCGGCTCCCCGACCTCCAGATGGATGATATCGCGCCCGTTGCGCTCGGCCTCCTGGGCCCGGGCGAGGATGTCCATCACGCGGAACGGCTCGACCACCCTGGCGAATGCCGACAGGTCCGGGTCATGGGCCGGGCTGGCGAGAGGCGCCGAGGTCATCCTGGACTCAGCGGCGCACGTGCCGCATCAGGCGCTTGCGCTTTTGCTGCTGCCGCGGAGTCAGCTTGTTGCGCCGGCCGGCATACGGATTGCGACCGGACCGGAACTCCAGGCGCAGGGGCGTCCCGACCAGCTTGAGGTGCTTGCGGAAGAAGTTTTCCAGGTAGCGCTTGTAGCTGCCCGGCAGGGAATCGGTCTGGTTGCCGTGGACCACGATCACCGGCGGATTCTGCCCGCCCTGATGGGCGTAGCGCAGCTTGATCCGGCGGCCGCTGACCATGGGCGGCGCATGCTCCGCCACCGCGGCCTCGAGCAGGCGCGTAAGTTCCGGCGTGGAGACCTTGCGAAAGGCGCTGGCATGCGCCTCGCGCACATCGTCCAGCAGGTGCCCGACATTGGTGCCGTGCAGTGCGGAAATCAGGCGCATGCGGGCGAAGTCGACAAACCCCAGGCGGCGGTCCAGCTCGTCCCGGATGCGCTCGCGCGCATGGTCCTCCATGCCATCCCACTTGTTGACCGCCAGCACCAGCGCGCGCCCGGCCTCGATCACCATGCCCAGCAGGTGCGAATCCTGGTCCGACAGCCCGGACTGGGCATCGACCACCAGGATCACCACATGCGCGGCCTCGATCGCCTGCAGCGTCTTGATCACGCTGAATTTCTCGATCACTTCATGCACCCGCGCCCGGCGCCGCACACCGGCGGTATCGATCAGGGTGTAGTCGGTGCCGTCACGCTCGAAGGGTACGAAGATGCTGTCGCGGGTGGTCCCCGCGACATCGGTGGCGACCACGCGCTCGTCACCAAGGATGCGATTGACCAGGGTCGACTTGCCGACATTGGGCCGCCCGACAATCGCCACGCGGATGCCCGGCCAGTCGTCCAGGGCCGCCTGCTGTGAGGCCTCGTCGAGCCCGTCGCTGGACGCCGCTTCACTGGCCTCATCGCCGCCGGCCTCCAGCGCCGCGCGGCGCGCCGCCGCCACGTCCTTGCGAACGCCCTGCATCAGGCCCTGGACGCCCCGCCCGTGGGCGGCCGCGATGGCCGTGATCGCGCCCAGGCCCAGCGCGTAGAATTCGGCACTGACCGAGTCGGCGTCCAGACCGTCGGTCTTGTTCACCACCACCCGGGCCTTCACACCGGCCGCCCGCAGCTGGTCGGCGATGGCCTGGTCCTGCGGCGTCAGGCCATCGCGGGCGTCCACCAGGAACAGCACGTGATCGGCCTCGGCCACCGCGCGCCGAGTCTGCTCGGCCATCGCGCGGTCCATTTCCGCGCCCTCGCCCGACAGGCCGCCGGTGTCCACCACCAGGTAGGGGAAGTCGCCCACCTTGCCAATGCCGTACTGGCGATCCCGCGTGAGCCCCGCGACATCGGCCACCAGGGCATCACGCGAGCGCGTGAGCTGATTGAACAGGGTGGACTTGCCGACGTTGGGGCGCCCGACCAGCGCGATCACCGGGATCATCGGCGTTCCCGACCCCCGCGGTACCCAGAGCCGGCTGGCCTAAGCGGGCTCACTCGGCGCCCCGAATCGCGGGGTTCACCGCGGTCAGTTGCCCGTTGTCGGTCACCACGTACAGCGTCCCGTTGACCAGCGTCGGGCGGGTCACCACGGAACCCGAGCTCGCGCGCAGCCGCGCGACGATGCGCCCATCCTCGAGATCGATCCAGTGCAGGTAGCCCTCGTAATCGCCGACGATCGCATGCGGTCCCACCACGACCGGCGCCGTTACCCCGCGCAGGCGCAGCCCGTCCATCTGCCACAGGTCGCCGCCACTGCGCGGCTGCAGGCCCCACACGTGGCTCTCGGCATCGGTCACCACCAGCACGTCGGAGTCGGTGTCCACATCCGCGCCCTGGTAGGACGAGAAATCGCGGGTCCAGAAGAGCTCGCCGGAATTCAGATCCAGCGCGGCCAGACGGCCCTGATAGCTCGCGGCAATGGCCGCACCGCGATACAGCGGGATATGGCCGTCCACGTCTACCATGCGCTCGACCTCGGTGCGACCACTGGGGATGCCCAGCGTGGTCTCCCACAGGACATTGCCGCGATTAAGCCCCAGCATCAGCAGGCGCCCGTTGTCGAACCCGGCCAGCACGCGTCCGGAGGTGATCTGCGGGCGCTGGGCGCCGCGCAGGCTCAGCGAGGGCGTGGTCCGCAGCGCGGTCCACTGGGTCGCGCCCGAGGCGGCGTCCAGCGCATGCAGACGGCCGTCATTGGTGCGCACGACCACCAGCCCGCCAGCGACGTCCGAGACGGTCAGCACCTCGCTGGACAGCGCGGCGCGCCAGCGTTCCCCGCCCCCTTCCAGGTCCACGCCGATCGCGTAGCCGTCCAGGGTCCCAACCACCGCGAGGTCTGCGCCAACCCCGACACCGGCCGAGACTCGGGCATCGTCCAGGCGCACCTGCCAGCGCTGGCTGCCACTCTCCGGATTCAGCCCGGAGACACGTCCGCCGGCGTCGGTCATCACCACAAGGTCGTCGGTGATCCCCGGGTAGACCTGCCACAGGAAACGCTCGCCGCCGCTGCCCACCGAGCGCGACCACAGCCGTTCCGGCTGTCCTTCCGCCTCGAACTCCGGCAGTTCGGCCGGGGGCTCGGTGGTATCACGCTGCCACAGCCCGCAGGCGCTGAGGGACAGGATCAGGGCGCCGGCAATCAGCAGACGCATGGCCGGACTTGCAAGGTAAGGCACTGACATCGGGCGACAGATCCTCTAGGGAAACAAGGGTTTATGTACGCACTCGCGTTCGTGTCGCGGGTGCGCGCGAACGACGGGCGGCCCAGGAGTCTGTCGGATTCGGGCGATCGTCGCGAGCGTGGCGGGAGAGCGAATCCATTTTTTCGGCCTCTCGGGCGCATAGTGGCCACTATGAAACGAGCGAGACCGGACAAAGGGGCCGTTCTCCCACGCGCACAGCCGATCAGTTCCAAGTCCGACAGACTCCGCCCCCCTCATTCAAACGGAAAGCTCTTCGTATTTCAGGCGCAGGTATTCGGGGCTGTGGCCCGCGTCCAGGGCCGCCTCGTAATGTTCCCGGGCGCCCTCGCGATCGCCGCGAGCACGGGCGAGATCGCCCTGCAGCTCGCGCTTCAGGCCGTTGAAGGCCTCACTGCGCACATCCGCGAGGGTGGTCTCGGCGTCGTCCAGACGCTCGGCCAGGATCATCTGGCGCGCGAGACGCAGGGTCAGCACCTCGCGGTAGCCCCGATCGGGGGCCGCGTCGCGCGCGGCCTGCAGGGCGCTGATCGCCGTGTCGTGATCGTCCTGGGCAATGGCGACATCCGCGCGGTAGACCCAGGCCAGCGCACGGTATGGCGTGCCCCGGCCCTGCTCGATGATCGCATCGGCCAGTTCCTGGGCGCGATCGGTCTGCCCGGTCTGGCCGGCCACCTGCAGGGCCTGATACATCTCGGAGGCCGCCTGGGCGCGGGTTTCTTCCCGATCGCTCCACCAGTTCCAGCCGAACAGGCCGGCGACCCCGAGGACCAGGCCAGCCACGATCGCAAGGCCGTTGTCCGCCCACCACTGTTTGATGCGTTCGGCTTTTTCTTCGTCGGTGAGATCGCTCATGCTGTTCCTTGTTCTTGCTGGATCCGCGCTGGCGCGGTTACGACCGCTGCGCCAGCGCTGTACGGAGATGATCGGCCAGTGCGGTACGCTCCACGGCTACCTGCTCGCCTCCCTGCGATCTTAACGGCTTCACCGTCACGGTGCCCGCGGCGTGCTCGTCACTCCCGAGGACCAAGGCGTAGTGGGCGCCGAGGCGATCGGCCCGCTTCATCTGCGACTTGAAGCTGCCGCCGCCACAGTGCTGGACCAGGCGCAAGCCGGGCAGCTCGCCACGCAGCGCCTCGGCCAGTTGCAGCGCCGGCCCCACCAGTTCGTCGCCCCCGACGATCAGGTAGGCATCGGGTCCGGGCGCGGCGGGGGCCTCCTCGCGGGCCTCCAGCAACGCCACCAGGCGTTCCAGGCCCATGGCCATGCCGATGGCCGGGGTCCCGCGCCCCCCCAGCTGCTCGACCAGGCCATCGTACCGGCCCCCGGCGCAGACCGTGCCCTGGGCACCGAGATCGTCGGTGATCCACTCGAACACGGTGTGCGTATAGTAATCGAGCCCGCGCACCAGTCGCGGATTGTGCTCGTAGGGGATGCCCAGCGCATCGAGGTGCGCGCACAGGGCATCGAAATGGGCGCGGGAGGCCTCGTCGAGGTCGTCCATCAGGCTGGGGGCGTTGACGACGATCGCACGGGTTTCCGGGTGCTTGCTGTCGAGGATGCGCATCGGGTTGTCGTAGAGCCGACGCTGCGCCTCCTCGTCCAGGGCCTCCCGGTGCTGTTCGAAATAGGCGATCAGATGGTCGCGGTACCGGCGGCGGCTTTCCGGCGTCCCCAGGGTGTTCAGCTCCAGGCGCACGTTGGCCAGCCCCAGCATGCGCCACAGGCGCGCGGTCATCGCCAGCATCTCGGCGTCCACATCCGGCCCCGGCAGACCGAAGACCTCGACCCCGACCTGGTGGAACTGGCGGTAGCGCCCCTTCTGCGGCCGCTCGTGGCGGAACATCGGCCCCAGGTACCACAGCCGCTGCACCTGATTGTGCAGCAGCCCGTGCTGGATCCCGGCGCGCACGCAACTGGCCGTGCCCTCGGGACGCAGGCTCAGGCTGTCGCCGTTGCGGTCATCGAAGGTGTACATCTCCTTCTCGACGATGTCCGTGACATCCCCGATGGAACGCTTGAACAGCTCGGTCGCCTCGACGATCGGCATGCGGATTTCATGGTAGCCGTAGCCCTCCAGGACCTCGCGCAGCGTGTCTTCCAGGTGCTGCCAGACGTGAATGGACTCGGGCAGGATGTCGTGCATCCCGCGGATCGACTTGATCGCTTTCATGATGTCTTTTCTTGTACGTGATGGCCGCGCGGGCAGATCCCGCGTCAGCCTTCCAGGTCGAAGCGCGCGGTGCGGTCGCTCCGGATATGCGGCTCGAGATCGACGGGCGTGCCATCCAGTGTCAGCGAGACCCCCCCGGCGTTGCCGAGGATCACACGGCCTGGCAATTCCAGGCGCAGCGTCTCGCGATCCCCCGAACTGAGAACGCCGGTCAGGACGACCTCGTCAGCGGCGTCGCGGATCTCCACCCAGGAGGTTTCGGAGAACTCCAGCACCAGCTCGGCGCCCTCAACGGAAGCCGGGGGCGCCTCGGACGGCGCTTCCATCTCCGCCTGTGACGCCACATCGGGCGTGGCCGGTTCTTCGGGTACCACTACGCGTTCGGTCAGGGACTCGGCCGTGACCGTGACGGCCTCGCCGTCCTCGGTACCCGCGTCGGGGGTACCCTCGCCCGCCTCGATGGGCCCGGTGGGCTCGCCTTCGGCGGCCTCGGCCGCCGCGCTACCCTCCGCTCCGCCCTCGGTCGGGAGCGCTTCCGGGGGCACGGCTTCACCATCCGGCACCCCGGCCGGTTCTTCGTCCGTCAACGCCGGATCCGCAAGCCCCTGTACAGCTTCCCGGGCGTCCCCAAGGTTGATGGACGGCAGGCCGAGCGCGCCCGTGCGCTCGTTCCAGGCATAGACCCCGAGCCCCAGCAGGGCCACAAGCAGCAACAGTGCCAGCCAGTAGATCCCGCGGCTGCGGCGGCGCCGGCGTGCCCGCGCCGAGGGGGTCGCAACCGCCTGCAGCTCGGGATCCACCAGCCCGTGCCGTTCGAACGACTGGATCCAGGGTCCCGCATCCACCCCCAGCTCGCGGGCACAGGAGCGCAGGTACCCGCGTACGTAGGCCGGCGGCATGTGATGAAAGCGATTGGCCTCGAGATCTTCCAGTGTGCCGCGCCCGAGGTGGATCCGACTGGCCAGGGTCGCGGTATCGAGGCCTGCGGCCTCGCGGGCACGGCGCAGACTCGCACCGGGCTCGTTCTCGCCCCCGGGCGTCTCTGCCTCGGCCTCGGCGGGACGGTCGCGCGTGGTCAGGCCGTGCGCGGCCGAGAACGACGGCTCGGGGTCCGGGTCGCTCCCCTCGGTACGCAGGGGGGCGACGTTGGTGGTCGAATCGTCGACCTCGTCGACCCGCCCCAGGTCCGGTTCCTTATCGCGCGGATCGCTCATCCTTCACGCTCCAGACGCCGCAACTCGGTCATCTCGTCGCTGTCCGGATGCTGACGGCTCAGGCGCTCGGCACAAGCATTGGCCGCGCGGCTGTTCCCCAGCGCGGTTTCGGCCTGGTAGCACAGCAGAAGGGTCTCGGCGCTCTCGATGCCCTGGCTGTCCAGCCGCTGCAGGAAGGCGCGGGTCTGCATCGGCCGGCCGTCCTGGTAGGTCAGCCGGGCCATCTCCAGCAGCGCGCGGGGATAGCCGGGATTGATCTCCAGCGCTTGACGGAGCTGGCGCTCCGCCTGCTCGGTATCGCCCGCATCGGCGTGGCAGACGCCGGAGTTCATGTAGGCGATGTCGCGGCGGTCATAATCCGGATTGTCGATGGCGCGCGCGAACAGGGCCTGCGCCTCGTCGAATTCCTCGCGGCTGCACAACAACGCCCCCAGGTTGGTCTGGGCGAAGGGGTTGCCCTCGTCACGGCGCAGGGCCCGGCGGTAATGTTCCTCGGCGCGATCCAGCTGGCCCTTGCGCTCGAGGACCGCGGCCATGCCGATATTGGCCAGGGCATCGCCGGGGTCATAGTCCAGCGCCCGACGCAGGTTGCGTTCGGCCTGTTCGAACTCGCCCTCGCGCAGATACCCGATCCCGAGCTCGGCGTGCACCTCGGCGGCCTCCTCGCGCTCGCCGGACACCGGCCGGTCGGCCGTGGCGGCACAGCCCCCCAGCACCAGCGCCAGCGTCAACGCCGCGGCGAGGCGCCAACCCGCGCGTCCCGTCATGAAGCCCTCCGATCCGTCTGTGGCAATTCGGCGTGCAGGCGGAACATGCGCATCCCGCGATTGGTACGGTCCTCGACCTGGCCCACCAGCTGGCCGCAGGCGGCATCGATGTCATCCCCGCGGGTACGCCGCACGGTGGTGACGTAGCCGGCCTTTTGCAGCCGTCGTTCAAAGGCCAGCACATCGGCCTCCCGCGGGCGGTCGAACGGGGCCCCCGGGAACGGATTGAACGGGATCAGGTTGATCTTGCCGGGAATACCGCGCAACAGTCCGGCGAGCTCGTTGGCATGTTCCGGCTGGTCGTTGACCCCGGCCAGCAGCACGTATTCGAAGGTCACGCCGCTGTGGGCATCGGTCGCCTCCACATAGCGGCGACAGCTGTCCAGCAGCTCGGCGATCGGGTACTTGCGGTTGATCGGCACTAGACGGTCGCGCAGCGCATCATTCGGCGCGTGCAGACTGACGGCCAGCGCGACATCCGTGTGTTCGCTCAGACGATCCAGCGCCGGCACCAGACCGGAAGTGGACAGGGTCACGCGCCGCCGGCTCAGGCCGTAGGCGTTGTCGTCGGTCATGAGCTGGCAGGCCGGCACGACCGCGTCGAAGTTGGCCAGCGGCTCGCCCATCCCCATCAGCACCACGTTGCTCACCGCCCGCTTGCGCCCTTCCGGCGCCGGCAGGCGCTGCATGGCCAGCCACACCTGGCCGATGATCTCGGCGCTGGTCAGGTTGCGGTTGAAACCCTGCTGAGCGGTGGAACAGAAGGTGCAGTCGAGCGCGCAGCCGACCTGGGAGGAGATGCACAGCGTGCCGCGCCCGCCCTCGGGGATGAAGACGGTCTCGATGGCATTGCCGTCGGGGAGCCGCAGCACCCACTTGACGGTGCCGTCGGCGGAGGCCTTTTCCAGCCCGATCTCGGGGACGCGGATCTCGGTCTCGCGCGCCAGGCGCTCGCGCAGCTTGCGCGAGACGTCGGTCATCTGCTCGAAGTCGGTGACCCCGCGCTGATGGATCCACTTGACGAGCTGGGTGGCACGAAAACGCGGTTCACCCCACTGCGCCAGCAGCTCGACAAGCTGTTGGTGGCTGTAGCCCAGCAGATTCAGGGGGGTGGAGGATGCGCTTGCCATATCAGGGACCGGTTGGCTCAAGTCCCCTAGTGTACTGTGCCGAAGGGATGCCTGCCTACGGGGCCCGGCGCGCGGTGCAACCGGGCCCCGCAGCACATGCGGTGCGGACCGTCTTAGCGGGTGCGCGGGCAGACGCCGTCGTCACCGAAGAAGAAGGCGATCTCGCGCTCGGCGGTCTCCGGGGCATCGGAGCCGTGCACGGCGTTCTCGTCGATGGATACGGCGAAATCGGCGCGGATGGTGCCCGGGGCCGCTTCCTTCGGGTTGGTCGCGCCCATGATGTCGCGGTTCTTGGCGATGGCGTCTTCGCCTTCGAGGACCTGAACCAGCACCGGGCCGGAGATCATGAACTCAACCAGATCGTTGAAGAACGGGCGCTCCTTGTGCACGTCGTAGAAGCCTTCGGCCTGTTCGCGGCTCAGGTGCATCATGCGCGCGCCAACGACCTTCAGGCCGGCCTTCTCGAAGCGGCCGATGATGTCGCCGATCGCGTTCTTGGCAACGGCGTCGGGCTTGATGATGGAAAGGGTGCGTTCAACGGCCATGGGGCGGCTCTCCTGCTACTTGGATGGATGTCATTCGCCGGGCCCGTCTGTAAACGCGAGAACCCGCCGTACGGCGGGTTCCCAACGCAAAACGACGCGGACACAACGTGCGGCGCGTAGTCTAGCGACCTCCCACGCCCACGGCAATCCTCCGCCGCAAACCCCGATTTCACCACGAAGCACACGAAGGCACGAAGAAGGTCAAGGTCGGTTGAACCACGGAGTTCTCGGAGGACACGGAGCCAATGGATGAAAAACACCAAAGTACTGGGCTGGGGCGTCAACCAAACCCGAAAGCGGATGGTGCTTCAACGCACTTCCCTTCTCTGTGTCCTCTGTGTTCTCAGTGGTGGAAAAGGGTTTCGCCCTTGAATTTCTTCGTGCCTTCGTGAGCTTCGTGGTGAATAAACGCCCTTGAACGCCGAAGCGCCCGGTCAGTCGTCGACGTCGGCCTCGTCCATCCAGGCGGTCTGGATCGCCTCGAGGATGCGCTCGCCGGAGCGGTTGGGGTCATCGTCGAAGTCCGGCAGGTTCATCACCCACTGGCGCAGGTCCACGAAGTTGATGTTGCGCGGGTCGACGTCCGGGTGTTCGTCGGCCAGCTGCATCGCGATTTCCTGGGTATCGGTCCACTTCATCGCCTTTCCCTCGCTCAGTGGTTCTCGGAGACCTGATTGATGGTGTACTTCGGCAGTTCCACCACGAGGTCCGTGTCCGCGACGATCGCCTGGCAGGACAGCCGCGAGTCCGGCTCCAGGCCCCAGGCCTTGTCGAGCATGTCCTCTTCGTCCTCGGTGGCCTCCTCCAGACTGTCCAGCCCCTCGCGCACGTAGACGTGGCAGGTCGTGCAGGCACAGGACTTCTCGCAGGCGTGTTCGATCTCGATCCCGTTTTTCAGGGCGAGATCGCAGATGCTGATGCCCGGCTCGGCCTCGATGGAGGCCCCCTCCGGGCAGATTTCCTCGTGGGGCAGAAAGATTACCTGGGGCATGGTGTCAGTTCCCTGCGTCGTATTCGCTAACGTTGTGTCCGGCGAGCGCGCGCCGGATGCTGTCATTCATGCGCCGCGCGACAAAGGCCTCGGAGGCCTGCTCCACGCGCTTGCGCGCCGCCTCGATGGCGTCGGGGTCGGCCCCCTTCTCGCGTTCGGCGCGCAGGGCGTCGCGCGCCTGCTCGATGGTCTGGCGTTCCGCGGCCTCGAGGTAGCGGTCACCGTCCGTCTCCAGCGCGGCGTCCAGCGCCTCGAGCACGCGGTCGGCCTCGACCTGTTCCTCGCGCAAGCGCCGCGCCTCCATGTCCTCGCGCGCGGAGGAGGCGGAATCGCGCAACATCTGCTCGATCTCGGAATCGGTCAGGCCGTAGCTCGGCTTGACCTCGATATGCGCCTCCACACCCTGGGTCTGCTCGCGTGCCGTTACGTTCAGCAGGCCGTCGGCGTCCACCTGGAAGGTCACGCGGATGCGCGCCGCGCCCGCGACCATCGGCGGGATGCCCGACAATGTGAACCGGGCGAGCGAGCGGTTGGCATCGACCACATCGCGTTCGCCCTGCACCACGTGCAGCGACATCGCGGTCTGGCCGTCCTTGAAGGTGGTGAACTCCTGCGCCCGCGTGACCGGGATGGTGGTGTTGCGCGGGACGATGAACTCGACCAGCCCGCCCATCGTCTCCAGCCCCAGTGACAGCGGGATCACGTCCAGCAGCACCAGTTCGGTATCCGGCTTGTTGCCGGCGAGGATGTCCGCCTGCTGCGCGGCCCCGATCGCGACCACGCGGTCCGGGTCGATGCCGGCGTGCGGGGTGCGGCCGAAGAATCCCTCCACCGCCTCACGCACCGCCGGCATGCGGGTGGAACCACCGACCAGTACCACCTCGTCGATGGCGCCAGGCTCCAGACCGGCATCCTCCAGCACCTGCCGGCAGGCGGCCATGGTGCGCTCCAGCAACGGCCGCGCCAGCTCCACCAGGGTGTCGCGATCCAGCTCGCCGGACCAGGTGGCGCCATCGGCGCGCCCGACCTCGACCGGGGTGCTCGCGGCATCGGTCAGGGCCTCCTTGGCCTGGCGGGCGGCCAGCAGCACGCGGCGCAGGCGCTGCGGATCGGTCTCTCCGGCCATGCCGGCCTGGTTCAGCAGCCAGTCGGCGATGGCGCGGTCAATGTCGTCGCCGCCCAGGGCCGAGTCGCCGCCGGTCGCCAGCACCTCGAACACCCCGCGGCGCAGCTGCAGGATGGAGATATCGAAGGTCCCGCCGCCCAGGTCATAGACGGCGATGGTGTTCTCCTCGCCTTGGTCCAGTCCGTAGGCGACAGCCGCCGCGGTCGGCTCGCTGATCAGGCGGAAGACATTCAGGCCGGCCAGCTGTGCGGCGTCCCGCGTGGCCTGGCGCTGGGCATCGTCGAAGTACGCGGGCACGGTGATCACCACGCCTTCGAGTTCGTCGCCCAAGGTCTCCTCGGCCCGCTGGCGCAGGGTATGCAGGATCTCCGCGGACACCTCCACCGCCGTCTTGTCGCCCGCGGCGGTCTCGATGCGCGGCACGCTGGACTCGCCGGTCTTCAGCCGGAACGGCAGCTCGCCGGACAGCGTGGCGACGTCCGCCGCGCCGCGCCCGATGAGCCTTTTGACTGAGGCGATGGTGTTGTGCGGGTCATCCGCGGCGTGCTCGGCAGCCGCATGCCCCACGCTCACCGCATCCGCGGCATAGTGCACCACCGACGGCAGGATATGCCGACCCTGTTCGTCGGGCAGCGTGTCCGCCTCGCCGCTGCGCACGGTCGCGACCAGCGAGTGGGTCGTGCCGAGGTCGATCCCGGCCGCGAGATGGCGCTGGTGCGGCGCGGACTCGGCTCCGGGTTCGGTGATCTGCAATAACGCCATCGGGTATTCGGCTCCTTCACACGGGCGCGGCGGGTGCTACTTGCCGCGCGCCAGGTTCTGTCGGGTTCGTTTCGTTTCTTCCAGCAGGCGATCGAAGAAGCGCAGCTCCAGCACCCGGTCCTTGGCATCCGGCGCCGGGGTCCCCGGCTCCTTCAGGGCATCCGCCACCTTCGCCCGTGCCTCGGCGCGGGCCTGCGCCAGCTCGGTCGCGACCGCTTCCAGTCCGGCCGCATCCCCGCTCGCCGCGGTCTCCTCCAGGCGTTCACGCCATTCGATCTGCGCCTCGATGAACTCGATGTCCTGACTGGTATCGCGTTCGGGGTCAAAGGCCACCCCGGTCCGTTCCAGCAGGTGCACCGCCCGGCGGTAGTCGTCACCCAGGATCGCGTAGGCCTCGTTCACGTCGGCCGCCACCGCCGCCGCCATGCGGCGCGCCTGGTCACCCTGGCGCACGAAGCGGTCCGGGTGCAGTTCCGCCTGCAGGCGACGAAAGCGCTCGTCCAGCTGTTGCCGGTCGACCTCGAAGGCCACCGGCAGGTCAAACTGCTCGAATGGGTCGTTCATTGCGTCCCTTGCGACGGGCTTGCAAAAGAAAAGGGGTGGTACGACAGCCACCGGGGACGTATCCCCGGGCAACCGCCATGCACCACCCCGCGTGCGAGGCTCAGTCAGATGCTGAAGCTTTCACCGCAGCCGCACCGGGCCTTCTCGTTCGGGTTGTTGAACTTGAACCCCTCGTTCAGGCCTTCCTTGCCGAAGTCCAGCTCGGTGCCATCCAGGTACACAAGGGACTTCGGGTTCACGACCAGCTTCACGCCGCGATCCTCGAAGACCGTATCGGTGTCCTCGATATCGTCGGCGAACTCCACCACGTAGGCCATGCCGGAGCAGCCGGTCGTCCTGACGCCCAGCCGAACGCCCACACCCTTGCCCCGCTTCTCGAGGAAGTTGTGGATGCGTTCGGCCGCGGGTTCGGTCACTGTAATCGCCATAGAGCCCTCAGGCAGATTTCTTCTCGGCTTCCGCGGCCTGGCCGTGGCGCTCCTGGTAGTTCGACACCGCCGCCTTGATGGCGTCCTCGGCCAGCACGGAACAGTGGATCTTCACCGGCGGCAGGGCCAGCTCTTCGGCGATCTGGGTGTTCTTGATCTGGCTCGCCTCTTCCAGGGTCTTGCCACGCACCCATTCGGTGAGCAGCGAGCTGGAGGCGATCGCCGAGCCGCAGCCGTAGGTCTTGAACTTGGCGTCCTCGATGATGCCCTCGTCGTTGACCTTGATCTGCAGCTTCATCACGTCGCCGCAGGCCGGGGCGCCGACCATGCCGGTGCCGACCGTGTCGTCGTTCTTGTCGAAGCTGCCGACGTTGCGCGGATTTTCATAGTGGTCCAGAACCTTGTCACTGTACGCCATGACCGTTCTCCTGTTGCGTGTGTACGCGTTGCGTTAGTGGTGTCGAGCGGGCCCCTAGTGGGCCGCCCACTCGACGGTGCTCAGATCGATGCCGTCCTGGTACATCTCCCACAGCGGGGAGAGCTCGCGCAGCTTGGCGACCGCGGCGCGCACGATCTCGACCGTATGGTCGATCTCCTCCACGGTGGTGTAGCGACCGATGGAGAAGCGGATCGAGCTGTGTGCCAGCTCGTCGTCGCGGCCCAGTGCGCGCAGCACGTAGGACGGCTCCAGGCTGGCCGAGGTGCAGGCCGAGCCGGAGGACACCGCGATGTCGCGCAGCGCCATGATCAGGCTCTCGCCCTCGACGAAGTTGAACGACACGTTCAGGTTGTGCGCGACACGCTGTTCCTGGTCACCGTTCAGGTAGACCTCTTCCATGCCGTCGAGACCGGCCCAGAGGCGGTCGCGCAGCATGCGCACGCGCTCCAGCTCGGGACCCATCTCGGCACCGGCGATCGCGAACGCCTCGCCCATGCCGACGATCTGGTGCGGCGCCAGCGTGCCGGAGCGCATGCCGCGCTCGTGGCCACCGCCGTGCATCTGGGCCTCGATACGCACCCGCGGCTTGCGCCGCACGAACAGCGCACCGATGCCCTTCGGACCGTAGGTCTTGTGCGCGGAGAAGCTCATCAGGTCTACCGGCAGCTTCGACAGATCGATCGCGACCTTGCCGGTGGACTGCGCGGCGTCCACATGGAACACGATCCCGCGCTCGCGGCACAGGTTGCCGATCGCCTCGATGTCCTGGATGACTCCGATCTCGTTGTTCACGTGCATCACCGAGACCACGATGGTGTCGTCACGCATCGCGTCTTCCAGCTCCTGCATGTCGACCAGGCCGTTTTCCTTCACGCCCAGGTAGGTGACCTCGAAGCCTTCGCGCTCGAGCTGGCGCGTGGTGTCCAGCACAGCCTTGTGCTCGGTCTTCACCGTGATGATGTGCTTGCCCTTGCGCTGGTAGAAGTGCGCCGCGCCCTTGATCGCCAGGTTGTCGGCCTCGGTCGCACCGGAGGTCCAGATGATCTCCTTCGGATCGGCGCCCACCAGCTGGGCCACCTGGCCCCGGGCGTTCTCGACCGCCTTCTCCGCGTTCCAGCCAAAACTGTGGCTGCGCGAGGCCGGGTTCCCGAACAGCCCGTCCTTGGTCAGGCAGCCCGCCATCTTTTCCGCCACGCGCTCGTCGACCGGCGTGGTGGAGGAATAGTCGAGATAGATCGGCAGTTTCAGGTCACTCATGGGGCGTTAGCTCCTCTCCGCGGCCGCCTCGGCGGCCGCATGGCTTTTGTCGGTCGAGGCCTGCAGGGAGGCGCCGTGCATCACGACCTCCTGCACACCGTCTTTTTCCATTTGTTCGCGGTGGCGCTGCAGCACATCCGCCAGCGAGCGGGTACTGAGAAAGTCGTAGACCTGCTGGCTCAGATCGGTCCACAGGTCGTGCGTCAGGCAGCGCGAATCGGAATTGCAATTGGCCTTGCCACCGCAGCGGGTCACGTCCACCGGCTCGTCCACCGCCACCACGATATCGGCGACGCTGATGCCTTCCGGCTCGCGGCTGAGGGCGTAGCCTCCGCCCGGCCCGCGGCTGCTGTTCACCAGTCCCTTGCGGCGCAGCCTGGAAAAGAGCTGCTCCAGATAGGACAATGAGAGCTTCTGCCGGCGCGCCACCTCGGCCAGGGATACCGGCCCGTTGCGGGTGTGCATCGCCACATCCAGCATGGCGGTCACGGCGTAGCGGCCTTTGGTCGTCAGTTTCATGGTTGAGTGCACTTGTCGGTCATTTGCCGGCAAGCTTAGCAATACCTGACAAAAACGATCAAGTATTCCCCTGCTGTTTACGTTCTTGTTCGCTCGTGGCGGCTCCCGGGACCTCGCATTCGTCCGGCTCCAGGCCCTCCAGATCGCAGGCCTCCAGCGGGCCGGAATCGTCTTCGCCCAGGGCCTCGCCCGGATCGATCCCGGCGCGCTTGAGCGCCTGGCAGGCCCGCTCCATGCGTTCGTCCAGGTCGTGCACACGCTGAACGATACGGTGGATCGCGTTGGCCACCGGGTCGGGCATGTCGCGCGACAGGCCGTAGGCATCGAAGCCCATGCGGTCGGCCATCTGCTGGAATCGCGGATCGGGCTCGGGCCGTGGCCCGATGACCCGGGCCGGGATGCCGACCGCGGTCGCATCGGCCGGCACGTCCTTCAGTACCACCGCGTTGGAGCCGATGCGCGCATGGTCGCCAACGTGGATCGGGCCCAACAGCTTGGCACCCGCCCCGATGACCACCTCGTTGCCGAGCGTCGGGTGGCGCTTGCCCCCCTCCCAGGTCGTGCCGCCCAGGGTGACCTGGTGATAGATCGTGCAGTCGTCGCCCACCTCGGCGGTCTCGCCGATCACCACGCCCATGCCGTGGTCGATGAAGAAGCGCCTGCCAATGGTCGCACCGGGATGGATCTCGATGCCGGTGAGCCAGCGGCTGAAGTTGCCGACCACCCGGCCCAGCCAGCGCAGGCGATGCGTCCACAGCCAGTGCGCGAGGCGGTGATACCACAGGGCATGCAGCCCGGGGTACGCGGTCAGCACCTCGAAGGCGTTGCGTGCCGCCGGGTCGCGGTCAAACACGCAGCGAATGTCCTCGCGCATCCTGTCAAACATCGGCCGGCCTCATTCCTGAGTCTTGCACTAAGGTATCACGCGTCCCGCGCGCGCCCTCAGCGGCCCCTTTCCGTGTGCGTCAATATACCGCGCAGCATGCGCACCTCGCTGGCGCTCAGGCCGGCCCGCAGATACAGGTGGCGCAGGCGGCGCATCAGGTGGCGCGGGTTGTCCGGATCGAGCACGTCGATAGTGGTCAGGGCCTGCTCGAAATGCCGGAACAGCCCCTCCATCTCCGCCTGGGTCGCGGGCGGGTCCCGCTCCACCCCGGTCGGCTCGGCTCCGGACACGGCGGGTGCTTCGCCATTCAGCGCCGCCATGCGCAGCGCGTAGGTCATCACCTGAACGCTGCCGGCCAGATTCAGGGAGCTGAAATCGGGGACGGTGGGTATCTGCACAAAGGCATTGCAATGATCGAGTTCGGCGTTGGTCAGACCGCTGTGCTCGCGGCCAAAGACCAGAGCCACCGGCCCCTCGGCGGCGTTTCCCAGCGCCTGCCCGGCCGCGACATCGGGGCCCAGGACCGGCACCGAGTGGGTGCGCAGACGGGCGCTGGTCCCCACCACCCAGACACAGTCGCGGATCGCGGCGGCGAGGTCCTCGACCACGCGCGCACCCGCCAGCAGATCGTCCGCGCCCGAGGCCAGCGCCGTCGCGTCGGCATGCGGGAACCGCTCCGGCGCCACCAGCACGAGGTCGGTCACCCCCATGGCCTTCATCGCACGTGCGGCGGAACCGATGTTGCCCGGGTGCGTCGTGCCCACCAGCACGACCCGCACCCGACCGAGGCGTTCTTCCATTCCCGGGGCCCTGTATTGAACGGTGCGGGATTGTACACGCGCACGGTCACGACTTCCCAAGAAAGAGCCGCTTGTGTATTGTTCGCGGCCTTCCCGCGGCGCGCCACAGGCGCCCGCCGGACACCCCGCAGAACACCAGGAGACCCCCATGCACCCCATGCTGAACACGGCGGTATCGGCGGCCCGCGAGGCCGGACGCATCACCACCCGCGCCTGGGGCCGGCCGGATCGCATGAATACCCGCGAGAAGGCCCGCAACGACTGGGTTTCGGACGTCGACCTCGCGGCGGAACAGGCGATCGTGCAGACCCTGCGCCGCGCCTATCCCGATCACGCGATCATGGCCGAGGAAGGCGGCGAGCAAAGCGGTGCCGACGCCGATTTCGTCTGGATCATCGACCCGCTGGACGGCACCACCAACTACCTGCGCGAGATCCCGCAGTACGGCATCTCCATCGCGCTGAAGCACAAGGGACGGCTGGAACAGGCGGTGGTCTACGACCCGCTGAAGGAAGAGCTCTTCACCGCCACCCGAGGTGCCGGTGCCTTCCTCAACAGCCGCCGCATCCGGGTCTCCGAGCGCAAGGACCTCAACGGCGCGCTGCTGGGTACCGGCATCCCGTTTCGCGAGGGCCAGGACCTGGAGCGCTACCTCAGCAGCCTGCGCCACCTGATCCCGGGCACGGCCGGCGTGCGCCGCCCGGGCTCGGCCGCGCTGGATCTGGCCTGGGTCGCCTGCGGGCGCTTCGACGGCTTCTGGGAGATGGGCCTGCAGCCCTGGGACATGGCCGCGGGCCTGCTGCTGGTGCAGGAAGCCGGCGGCGTGGTCAGCGACTGGCAGGGCAACCCGGACGTGATGCGCCGCGGCGACGTCGTCGCCGGCAACCCCAAGGTCCTCAAGGCGATGCTCCAGCGCCTGCACAAGGCCGAAAAGGAAGCCTCCGCCCGCTCCGACGCCTGAAGGGCCTGTTGGGTCACCACGAAGCACACGAAGGCACGAAGAAGGTCAGATGCAACTAACAGGAAGGTTAGAAGATAGGAAGGAATTTAGTTTGGATGAATGACCCCGGAAACGGGCAAATCGCCACCAGAAATCGTTCCTTCCAGCCTTCCCTTCTTCCTGTTAACCGCCCTTGACCTTCTCCGTGTCCTCTGTGCGCTCTGTGGTAATACAGCCCTTCAGCGATCGCGCTGCTGCAGCCAGAGGATCAGGCGGGCGTGGTGGTGCGGGTCGGACTCGATGGCGCGCCCCGGGCGCAGGTCGTATTCCGCGAACGCCGCATCCACCGCCTCGCTGGCATCACGCCACTCCGCGCTGAGACGGAAGATCAGGGTCGTCGGCGACGGCCGGTGCACCGCCGGATGGAAGCGCTGCGAGATCATCCCCGGCAGCGGCGGCTCCGGCTCCGAGCGGAAGCCGTCGTCATCGCGGAAGCGTTCCCAGGCCGCCTCCAGCAGTGCCAGCGCCGGCCCCTGCTCGCCCTCGCCCGTGGCGGCCTTCCAGTCCCGCAGGCCGCGCGCGACAAAGGCGTAATCATTCAGCGTGGCCGTCCCGGCCTGATCCGCGGGCAGCCCCATCAGCGTGGGCAATTGGTCGGGATCGGAAGCGACCTCCAGCAGCCAGCCGTGCACCGCCGCACCCGCCTCGCGGAAGCGCTCGTCATGCTGCGCCCCCTCCGCGAGGGCGGAGAGCAGCAGGCCATGCGCCCCGGTCAGGACCTTTTCGTCCCGCGGCAGGCCGCGCGCCTCGCGCGCCCGGATCAGCATCTCGCGCCCGGCGTTCACCTGCTCGCGAACCTCCGCCTCGTCCAGGTCAAAGCGCTCCGCCAGGGCCTCGACCCCCGCGCCGCGCCGGGGCAGGTAGCCGAGATCGAACACGGAACTCCCCTCCATGCCGAACCACGCGCGCACCAGGTCCGGGTAGTCATGGTCCGCCAGCGCGGACTCCAGATCCGCCTCGGGCCACAGGTAGGCACCCCCCTCACGCCCTTCCTCGTCGACCGCCGACAGGCTGGAGGCGAACCCGCGGAAACCACCCTCGGCGGTATCCGCCTGCTCGCCGGTCTCGTCCTCGCGCAGGGCCATGTCGCGCTTGACGAAGTCGAGGTTCTCCAGCCCCAGCTCGATCCAGTCTTCGCGACCGAAATGCTCACCGGCCCGTAGATACAAAAGCGCGAGCTGGGCCTGATCCTCCAGCATCACCTCGAAGTGGGGCTCGTTCCAGTCCGGCGACTCGGAATAGCGGAAGAAACCTCCCCCCAGCACGTCGCGCAGACCGGAGTGGGCCATCTCGTCGAGCGTGATTTCCAGGAACTCGCCGACCCAGCCAGGCGCGGTGCCCGCCTGCACGGCCTCCAGCATCGCGTGCAGATACGGCGAATGCGGGAACTTGGTGGAGCTGCCGAACCCGCCCTGCAGGTCGTCGGCCTCGCGCTCCAGGCGACTCCACAACACCTGCGGCAGGCGGCCGGCACGGCTTTCCGACAGGGGCTCCTCGCCCGCACGCAGTTGCTGGGTCAGCTCGTCACTGCCGCGCCGCGCCAGATCGACCAGCCGGTCGTAGTCCGCCTCCAGGCGTTCGGTAATGCCGTCGAGGAACTCGGCGAACTGATCGCGCGGGGCATAGACCACGCCGGTCAGTGCATGCCCCTGGGGCGTAACCACCACGTTGAGCGGCCAGCCCGCGCTCCCGGCGGTGGCGCGCTGAAACTCCAGCAGGTAGCTGTCCAGCGCCCCGTCGACCTCGCGATCGACCTTCACCGGGATGAAATTCTCGTTCAGCCGCTCGGCAATGCCCTCGTCCTGGAAGCTCTCTTCCTGCATGACATGGCAGTAGAAGCAGGAGTAGTAACCGCTGGAGATCAACAGCGGCCGCCGCTCCTCCCTGGCCTGTTCCAGCAGGGCCGGATCCCAGGCCCGCCACTGGACGGGGTCGTCCGTGTGCAGCCGGAGGTAGGGCGAGATGCTGTCGGCCATCTCGGGGTTGGCCTGCGCCACGCCGGGCATCGCGAGGGCTGCGACCAGCAGCGAAACAACCAGACCGGCCCGGCGATTTTCCGGCGTTGCAAACATGTGACCCTCCAGCAGCATCTAGAAAAGGTTGCTACCCTTTGGGACGCGAAGACCGGAAAGGTTCATCCCTGCAGCCCAATGGTCTCCACGGATCGCATCCGGGATCCGGCACTTGTACATGCGCTGTATAAATGTCGTACAATTTATTCATGGCGAGCGCAACGCACATCGAACTTCAAGACGAAGAAGGCCTGTACCCGATCCGGCACGTGTGCGCGGAGACGGGCATTAACGACGTGACGCTGCGCGCCTGGGAGCGTCGCTACGGGCTCATTCGTCCCATGCGCACGCCCAAGGGCCATCGGCTCTACAGCCCCGGCGATATCGCCCGCATCAAGCGGATCATGGAACTGCTGGACCAGGGCATCCCGGTCTCCCAGGTCCACCGGGTTCTGGACGACGAACCCACAGCCGCCACTCCCCGCCCGGATCCGGACGCGACCGAAGACGCCCCGGACACCACCACAACGCCCCGTCATCGCGACAGCCCCGGCCCCGGGATTGCACCCCACACCATGGACCCGGTTGCCGAGGCACTGTACGACTCGGTCACGGATCTGGATGCAGGGGAGCTGGATCGCGTCTACGCCCGGCTGGTCATGCGCCACGGCTGGAATGGCGTGCACGAAAGCGCCTTCCTCGAGGTGTACCGCCGCCTGCGCGAGGAATCCCGACACAATGCCGAGGGCGAGGTCCGCCTGGCGGTGTTCGCCGCCTGGGCCACGGCGGCATTCGCGGACCAGCTGCGCTCGGCCACGCGCGCCTGCGACGACCCGTCCTACCCCTGTCTGGTCCTGGGCGGCGGGCACCAGCAGGTCGGCGGACTGCTGCTGCAGCTTGCCTGCGCCCGCCACGGCCTGAAGACCCTGCCCCTGTTCGACGCCACCAGCCCCGAGGGTCTGGAGACGCTGATGCGCCGTCTGCGTGCCCCGGCGCTGATCATCCATGGTTCCTCGCAGTTGATGCGCAGCCCCGAACTGCCCCGGGTGGAGGCCATCCTCAACCAAGCCGGACCGCCCTGCTACCTTGCCGGCTCGGCCGCGCTGGAGCTTTCCAAGGTCAAGCACGGCCGCACGGTGGAGGTTCTGCCCGGACCGCCGCTGGAGGCCGCCGCACGACTCTCCCGGCACCTGCCCCAGTAGCCGCCGCGCGCGCCTCCCGGCTCAGTGGCCACCTCCGCCGCGTCCGTGCGCACCCTCCTGGTTGTGCTCGGCGACCAGCTCGCCCCCGACCACCCGGTTCTGCAGGAGCTGGACCCCGACCGGGATGCCGTGTGGATGGCCGAGGTGGCCCACGAATCCCGCCACGTCCTCTCGCATGCGGCCCGCACCACCCTGTTCCTGTCGGCGATGCGCCACTTCGCCCGGCAGCTCCGCAAGGCAGGCCTGAGCGTTCACTATCGCCATCTCGGGGAGCACCCCGAGCCAACCCTGGGCGAGGCCCTGGACACCGACCTGGAACGGCTCCAGCCGACCCGGGTGATCGTCCTCCAGCCGGGGGAACATCGTGTATGCCGTCAGCTTGAGGCCACCTGCCGCACCCGGGGCGTGCCACTGGAGGTCCGCGAGGATCCCTGCTTCCTGGTATCGCAGACGACCTTCGAGCAATGGGCCGGGACGCGCAAGCAGCTGCGCATGGAGTACTTCTACCGCCAGCAGCGAGCCGCCCTGGGCATCCTGATGAATGGCGACGAACCCGCCGGCGGACAGTGGAACTTTGACGCCGACAACCGCGGACATTTCGGCCGGGACGGGCCCGGCCTGCTGCCACCCCCCGTCGCCTTCGAACCCGACAAGATCACGCGCGAATGCCGGGATGCCGTCGCCCGGTATCTGCCGGAACTGGCGGGCCAGACGGATGCGTTCGACTGGCCGGTCACCCCGGAACAGGCACAACAGGCCCTGGCCGACTTCATCCAGCACCGCCTGCCCCTGTTCGGCACCTATCAGGACGCGTTGTGGACCGACCAGCCGTGGCTCTATCACGCCCGCCTGTCCGCCGCGCTCAACCTGCACCTGATCCATCCGCGCTCGGTGATCGACGCGGCGGAACAGGCCTGGCGCGACGGCCATGCGCCGCTCCCCGCGGTCGAGGGGTTCATCCGGCAGATCCTCGGCTGGCGCGAATACGTGCGCGGGCTGTACTTCCACTTTGGCGAGGCCTGGCACGAATGGAACGCCCTGGAGGCGGATCAGCCGCTGCCGGCCCTCTACTGGGATGCCGACACCTCCATGCAGTGCCTGCACCAGGCCGTGGGCCAGACCCTGAAACGCGGTTATGCGCACCATATCCAGCGACTGATGGTCACCGGGCTGTTCGCCCAGCTCCTGGGCGTGCGCCCGGCCGAGATCCACGCCTGGTATCTGGGTATCTACGTCGACGCCGTGGAGTGGGTGGAACTCCCCAACGTGGTCGGCATGTCGCAGTATGCCGACGGCGGCCGCATGGCCTCCAAGCCGTACGTCGCCACCGGCCGCTACATTCAGCGCATGAGCAACTACTGCCGGCACTGCCCGTTCGACCCGGCCGAAGCCCTCGGCGCGAAGGCCTGTCCGTTCACCACGCTCTACTGGGACTTCCTCGACCGTCACCGCGAGCGCTTCGCCCGCCACCCGCGCACCGCGCTGCAGTGGAAGCACCTCGAGAAGATGGACCCCGAACGCCTCGAGGCCATCCGCGCCCAGGCCCACCACATCCGCAACACACTCGCGCAGGGAGACCGTATTTGATGCCGCGCCCCGGCCCCACCCTCGTCTGGCTGCGCCGCGACCTGCGCCTGGCCGACCAGCCTGCCCTGCACGCCGCCAGCGAGCGCGGCGGGCCGGTCATCCCGGTGTTCATCCATGCCCCGGAGGACGAGGCGCCCTGGCAACCGGGGGCCGCATCCCGCTGGTGGCTGCATCACAGCCTGCAGGCGCTGGACCAGGACCTTAGCAAGAACGGTTCGCGCCTGATCCTGCGCGCCGGCCCCGCCCTTGACACCCTGCGGACCCTGGTACGCGAGACCGGTGCCACTGCCGTCTACTGGAACCGCCTGTACGACCCCGCCCGGGTCCTGCGCGACCCGGAGATCAAGGCCGGCCTGCGCGCCGATGGCCTCGAAGTCCACAGCTTCAATGCCCACCTGCTGGTCGAGCCCTGGGAGGTCGAAACCGGCCAGGGCCGGCCCTACAAGGTCTTCACCCCATTCTGGAAGGCCTGCCTGCACCGCGGCATTGATCGCGACCCGCTGCCCGCGCCCAACGACCTGCCGCCCCCCGAAGCCTGGCCCGCCAGCCTGCGCCCGGAAGACCTCGGACTCCTGCCCGAGATCGACTGGGCCGGGGGCCTGCGCGCCGCCTGGACGCCCGGGGAGGACGCGGCCCACCAGCGGCTGACGCAATTCCTCGACGCCGCGCTGCACGCCTACGCCAGCGAACGCGACCGCCCGGACCATGACGGTACCTCGCGCCTGTCACCGCATCTGCACTTCGGCGAGCTCTCCCCGCGCCAGATCCTGCGCGCCCTGCGCCAGACCGGCCTGCATCCGGACCACGGAGGACCCGAGGCCTTCGTGCGCGAGCTCGGCTGGCGCGACTTCGCCCATCACGTGCTCTATCACTTCCCCCACACCCCGGAACGGCCGCTGAACCCGCGCTTCGAGGCCTTCCCCTGGCGCGAGGACGCGGCGGACCTGCGCGCCTGGCAGCAGGGCCGCACCGGGCTCCCGATCGTCGATGCCGCCATGCGCCAGTTGTGGGAGACCGGCTGGATGCACAACCGCCTGCGCATGGTGGTCGGCTCCTTCCTGACCAAGAACCTGCGCCTGCACTGGCAGCATGGGGCGCACTGGTTCTGGGACACCCTGGTGGATGCCGACCTCGCCGCCAACACCCTGGGCTGGCAGTGGGCGGGCGGCTGCGGCGCCGATGCCGCGCCCTACTTTCGCGTGTTCAACCCGCAAACCCAGGGCGAACGCCACGACCCCGACGGCGCCTTCGTGCGCCGCTTCGTCCCCGTACTCAAGGACGTCGAAACGCGGTATATTCACGCGCCCGGCGCCGGCGGCGCACGCGGCTATCCGGCCCCCATCGTGGACCTGAAAGCCAGCCGCCAGGCCGCACTCGAGGCCTTCCAGGCCATCAAAGACCACTGATCGAAACAGGCCCCTACCATGAGCTTCTCCGAACAGAACCTGCAGTACCCCAAGGACGTGAGCTACAACTTCAGCCGCTACGACGACACCACCCCGGTACGCGTCACCCACGAGGGCAAGCGCTTCATCGGCCAGCTGCTGAACCACGAGGCTCCCTACCGTATCCGCGTAACCGAGGAGGTCGTCAGCCCGGGCGCCTCGCGCTTCATCCCGGTACGCGAGATCCAGGTCCAGACCCTCGAAGCGGTGGAATATCTGCACAACGGCCACCACGGGCACTGAACCACTGCCGACGGCCGCGCCCGACTCCGGGCGCGGCCGCTCCCCCGGCGTCGACCCGACATCGCTGCACGCAGCGCGCGCGGGACTGCTACTCTCGTAACAGGACCTCCGCCAAAAGGGACGACTGCCATGCACCGCTTACTTGCATCTTTCCTGCTTGGTGCCCTGCTGCTCCCCGGCCTGGCACTCGCCGACAAACCCGGCGATCAGCGTGCCATTACCGGCATGGACACCGGGCGCATCCTCTGGGACATCACCATCGGCGAACCCGACCGGCTGATCGCCCGCCTGAGCGTGATCCGCGAGACCTACGACGACATGCAGCGCCAGGGCCTGGAGCCGGAGATGGTGTTTGCCTTCCGGGGCGGCGCGGCGGGGCTGATCGCCCGCTCCACCGACCACCTCGATATCGAGGACGTCTCCGCCGTGCGCCATATCCACGAACGGCTGGAGGGCCTGCTGGAACTGGACGGCATCCACATGGAGGCCTGCAGCATTGCCACGCGGCGCTTCGACCTCGAACAGGACGACCTGCTGCCCGGGATTCACCTGGTCGGCAACACGTTCCTCTCGATCATGGGCTACGAAAACCAGGGCTATGCAACCATCCGCATTGACTGACCCCGGCCGCGGAATGCCGGTACAATCAACCCGGACGGAGATGGGGCCCGCCCCTGCACCGCAAATGTGGCGGCGGCCCGGTACACGAACGCCCTGACCGGATCGCGGAAGGCCACAAACGGCCGCTGACGAAGAAGACGGGAGACCTGCTTGGCGCATATGGAAATCACGACCTTCGGCACCGTCGGCGTGCGCGTGGAGGACCGTGACATACCCGCTCTCTCCGGGACGAAACTCGGCCTGCTCCTCACCTATGTGGCGGCCGAGAGCCCGCGGCGTATCCCGCGCGAGGAACTGGCCCGCCTGTTCTGGCCCGACCTGGACGCCGACAGCGCCCGGGTCAACCTGCGCCAGGGCCTGTTCCAGCTGCGTCGCCAGCTACCCGCCGGCGACCCGCCCCTGCTCGACACGACACCCCGCTATGTGCGCTTCCAGCCGCAAGCGGACTCGCGCATCGACTTCCTCACCCTGCAGCGTGCGCGCTCCGAGCGCCGCACGACCGAGGGGCGGGAGACCACGGCACCCCCGCCGGACCTGGCCATTGTGTGCGAGTACCGCGGACACTTCCTCGAGGGCCTGCGCGCCCTGCAGGACCTGCCGGAACTATCCGCCTGGGCCCAGTCCCAGCGCGACCATCACTGGCAGAACCTGCTGGTCTTCATCGGCCACAACCTCCCCGAACTCGCCAAGCCCAACGAGGGCGAACCCCTGCTCGCCGAGCTCCACCGCCTGCTGGCCATGGAGCCCCACGACGAGACCCTGCACCACCTCCTGATGAAGGCCCTGGCGGCCAGCGGCCATCCCAAGCGCGCACTCGAGCACTATGCCCACCTGGAGGCCGAGGCCGGCAAGCCCCCGGGCGAACTGCTGGCGCGCACGCGCGAGGAAATCCTGGGCGCCGAACGCGCCGAGGCCAGCCATCAGCACGCCAGCCCCGAGGATGCCGAGCCCGCCACCCTGCGCCCCGAACGCCGTCGGGTCACGGTCGTGGCCTGCCATGTACAGCCCGATGCCGACGCCGACATCGAGATCCAGCAGCAACAGGTCAACCGCACGCTGGAGCATGTCGACTTCGTCCTGTTGAGCCACCACGGCCATGTCGTGCCCTCGCCCGGCCATGGCCTGCTCGCCTATTTCGGCTATCCCGCCGGACGCGAAGAGGCGACGGTCGACGCCGTGCATGCCGCCTGGCAGGCGCTGGAGAGCGCCCCCGGTGACTGCCAGCTGCGCCTCGCCGTGGATACCGACCTGATCGTCACCGGCGCCGACCCGGATCTGCCCGACCCCGCCGGCCAGCTCACCGCCCGCGTACACGAGTGCGCCCAGCGCGCCGACCCCGGCACCCTGCGCGTCAGCGCACCCACCCATGCCCGCGTGTCCGGCTACTTCAGCTTCCGCGAGGCGGAGGACGGCACGGGCGCCTACCGCGTCACCGGCGATCCCGGTCCGCTGGACCGCGTGGATGCCCAGACCCTGCGTGGCCTGACGCCGCTGACCGGCCGCAGCCCGGAACTGCAGGCACTGCGTGGCCACTGGGATCAGGTACTCGACCGCGACGAGGTCCGCTTCGTGCTGGTTCAGGGCGAGGCCGGTCTGGGCAAGAGCCGCCTGGCCCGCGGACTCGATCTCCAGGTCCGCGGCCAGGCCCGCTCACGCTACCTGCTCAAGTGCCGCGAAGACCGCGCCCGCCAGCTCCTGGCCCCGGTACGCCAGGCCTTCGCCACCTGGATGGGACACGACACCCTGCGCGATGCCCGAAAGCGCCGACTCGCCGGCGCCCTCAAGCATGCCGGGGTCGCCCCGGAGCTTGCGCCACGCCTGGCCCACTGGCTCACCCATCCGGACGCCGACGGCCCAGAAAGCCTCGCCCACGAAGGGCTGGACCGCGACCGCATCATCGACACCCTGGTCGAACTGGTGCAGCGGCGCGCCGCCCACGGTCCGACCCTCCTGATCTGCGACGATCTCCACTGGATGGACTCGGGCACGGCGGAGTTCCTGCGCCGGCTGTACCAGCGCCTGCAGCACCAGCCCCTGATGGCCATCCTGACCGCGCGCATGAGCTTCCGCTCCTCCTGGCGCGATCTCTCGCTGCAGCACATCCGCCTGCACGGCCTGGACGATGCCGCCGCCCGCGACCTGGTCGATCGCCTGGACCCCCACGGCCGCCTGGCCAGCGGCCTGCGCGACCAGCTGGTCGAACGCGGCGAAGGCGTGCCGCTGTTCCTCGAGGAACTCACGCGGTATGCCCTGGAGGCTGCCCGCAGCGGTCAGCTCCCGGACACCCTGCCACCCGGTCTCTCCAACCTGCTGGTCGCACGCCTGGAACAGCTGGGCAGCGCCCGGGAACTGGCCCACTCGGCCGCAGTCATCGGCCGCGACTTCGATACCCGCATCCTCAGCCGACTGCGCGGTCAGCCCGCCGACACCATCCGGCGGCAGCTGACCCGGCTGACCGGAAAGGGGTTCATCGAACCCGCCGGCATGGTGGACGGCGTGCGCTATCGCTTCCGCCACGCCCTGTTCCGCCAGGCAGCCTACGAATCGATGCTGCTGAGTGAACGCACGCGCCTGCACGGCCAGCTGGCCGACCTGATGCAGGAAGACGGCGAGAACGGCATGCAGACCGCGGACTGGGGCCGCATCGCCAGCCACCTCTACCATGCCGCTCGCTACCCCGAGGCGGTCAGCGCCTGGCTGCATGCCGGCGAGGCGGCGTTCGCGCGCGGCCTCCTGCCCGAGGCCTCGCACTACTTCGAGGATGCCCTGGCCTGCCTGGAGCGCCATCCGGCAGCTCACAAGGAACATGACCCGACGGATTTGGAACACAACACGCTGCGGGCCCTCGGCGGGCTCGGCGCGTCCAATCTGGCCCTGCTGGGCTACGGTTCGCGCACGGTCAATGACATCTTCGAACGGGCCATGCACCTGACCGCGCCGGAGCAGGATCCGGTGCAGTACTTCCGCGTGCTGTGGGGTTTGTGGCACGGCGCCGGCTCCTGGCATGGCTTCACCGAGGCCCACCGTCTCGCCGGGGAGATGGAACAGCTCGCCGAACGCTCCGGCGATCGCCTGCTGCGGGTCGCCGCCCATTACGTACAGGGCAACACCCACTTCTGGACCGGTCGCTTCGCCGAGGCCCTGGAACATCAGACCCGGGCGGTGGAGCTCTATCGCGAGGAAGACCACGCCGCCCTGGTAGCCCGGCACACCGAGAACCCGGCCATCAGCGCGCGCGGCTTCATGGCCTGGACGCTGCTCCACCTGGGGAACCACGCGCGCGCCTGGGCCGAGATGGACACCGCCTGCGAGCAGGCGGACGCACTCGGCCATCGGCCCACCGAGGCCTTCGTGCAGGCCTTCCGCGCCGTGCTCGGCTTCTACAGCGGGGATCCGGACTCCACCCTGCCGGCGGCACGCCGAACGCTCGCCATCGCGCGCGATTACGACTACCCGCTGTGGCGCGCCGCCGGCATCACCCTCGAGAGCTGGGCCCTCGCCCGCCAGGGACAAGCCGACGCCTGTCAGGCCATCGAGCAGCAGGTGGAGGCCATGCGTCACATCATGGACGGGGTCAACACCATCTTCCAGTACATCCTGCTGGACGCCCTGCAGGCCAGCGGCACCGCGGCGGACCAGCGCCTGAGCGTCGCCGACGTCGCCCTGGCCGGCTGCCGCAAGCGGGGCGACCTCGCGTTCGAAGCGCCGATCCGGCGCCTGCGCGCCGTGGCCCTGCTCGACCAGAGCCAGGGACGCGACGAAGAAGGCTGGCACGAACTCGAGCGCGCCCGCCGTATCGCCCACGAACAGGGCAACCCCAATATCGAGCGCCAGGCCCTACTGGATCATGCGCGCTACGCCACGGACCCCCAGGTGCAGTCCTGGGCCGAGCGCGAACTCCTGCGCATCAACCACTGCATCATTCCCCGCCCGCACCCGGACGAACCCCGCCAGCGCGACCCCCGCCTCGCCTGAACCGGTTCCGGTTCCACACTTGCGGGCAACGCAAAAAAAGCTTCATCCCCGCGCAACAACACCTCAATACCGCTGTAACGATACTGCCCTAGTCTGAGCGCTCGCTCTTTCCCCAAGGCATGTGTCATGCAAACGCCCAACAGCGACCCGCTGCTTGAGTGTCGGCAACTTCGCAAGACCTTCGGGTCGCATACCGCCCTTGATTCCATCGACCTTCAGGTTCATCCCGGCGAATGCCAGGTCCTGCTCGGGCCCTCCGGCTGCGGCAAGACCACACTCCTGAATCTGGTCGCGGGGTCGCTGGCGGCCGATGGCGGGACCCTCTCGATCGCGGGGACGGTCATGGATGACCCAGCGCGCTCTATTCACCAGCCGATGCAGACGCGCGGGCTGGCGATGGTCTTTCAGAATCACAGTCTGTGGCCGCACATGAATGTGGAACAGAACGTGGGCTTCGGACTGAAACTGCGGGGGACCACATCCTCGCAGCGGCGCCGACAGGTCATGGAGATTCTCGAACGCCTCCAGATTGCCGAGTTTGCGGACCGGGCCATATCCACATTATCAGGCGGCCAGCAGCAGCGGGTGGCGATCGCCCGCGCGCTGGTCGTCCGTCCGCGCCTGCTGTTGATGGACGAACCTCTTTCGGCACTCGATGCCCGTCTGAAAGAAGAACTCAAGTCCGAGATCGCACTGCTCATCCGCGACACCGGACAGACCGTCGTGTATGTCACCCACGATCAGGGTGAGGCGTTCGCACTCGGCGACCGCATCGCCCTGATGGCGGATGGCCGCATCGCACAGAACAGTACCCCCGAGGCCATCTACCAGAGCCCCAGCAATCGCTTCGTCGCCGAGTTCATCGGCAGCGCGAACATCCTGGCATTCGAGCGTCGGGGTGACGAGATCGTCCTCGACAATGCCTTGCGCCTGGCGGCCACCAACGGGCTGCCCGCCAATGGGCACCTTGTGGTGCGCCGGGAGGATATTGACCTGTCACCTGGCAAGGCACCGCCTCCGGATGCGCGCCCCAATGGGGTGCTGCCGGGTTCCGTACGCCACTCGCGCTTTCTCGGGGACCGCCACGAGATCCTCCTGGATCTGGACCAGGGCATGCGTCTGCGGGCCTTTCACCGTTCGGCACTCGCCTGCGGCGAAACCGTCGGCATCAGCCTGGACCTCCAGCGCGCCCACGTCGTTCGCAACTGATGGGCATCCGCAGCCTTCTATTGCTCGCCGGTCTTGCGGTCGCGCTTCCGAGTCTGAGCGGGTGCACGGGATCATCCTCGAATGACGACACGCTGGTGGTCTATTCCGCGGGGCCCCGGCCTCTGATCGAACACATCGTTGAGGCGTTCGAAGCCCGGCACGACGTCCGCGTCGACCTCTTCGCCGCCACCACCGGGCAGGTCATGGCGAAGCTGGAGGCGGAACGCTATCGCAACCGCGCGGATGTGGTGATTTTCGCCTCGGAACTCGCGGCCGAGGCCCTGAAGCGAGACGGACGCCTGAGACCGTACCGACCCTCTGGGGTCGAGCAAACCGACGCCGACTGGCACGACCCGGACGGCTATTTCCATGCGACGGCCGCCGCGCTCGTGGGCGTCGCCGTACGCAAGGATCGCCCGCTGGGCGATGCGGCATCGATCGACTGGCTCGATCTGATGCGGGCACCTCATGCCGAGCGGACAGTCATGCCGTCGCCGTCACGATCGGGAGCCACCGGCGACTTCCTGGTGAATTTCGCCCAGGTCCAGGGAGACGAGCTGTGGCCCGCGTTCATCGACGCCCGGACGGATGGACTCGACTTCGCGGCGGCCAACAGCCAGGCCATCGGCGGGCTCGTGACCGGCGCATACGACGCGATCCTGGGCGTGGTGGACTACCTTGTCCTGCGCCAACAGGTCCGCAATCCCGAAGTCGAGATGCGCTACCCGACCAGTGGCGCGGCCATGGTTCGGCGGCCGATCGTGATCCTCGACGAGGCGCACGCGCCCGGACTGGCCGAGGCATTTGTCGACTTTTACTTCTCCGAATTCGCCCAGGAGGCGGTGGCCGAACAGCACCTGATCCCGGCCCGGGAGGGTATCGCGAACAGCCCGGAACGGCAGGCAGCCTACGAAGGCATGCCTCCGATCCTGGCGCTGGACCGGAGCCAGGCACTCGCGGCTCAGAACCGGCTGCTGCGCCAGTTTCAGCTCCGGGTTGAACGCGCGGAGATCCCGCGGGCGGTGCGGAGCCCGGCCCTATGATCACCGTGGCATCCGCGGCCACGCGCCCTTTCGTCCTGTCGTGGGCCAGCACCCGGCTCCCGGTGCTGCTGGTCGCGGCCCTCTTGCTGCTGGGAGCGGGCTATCCCCTGGCGCTGTTGTTCCTGACCAGCATCTTCCCCGAAATCATGGGAGGGCGCTTCGAGGGCTTTCTCGATGCCTATCGCCGGATCGGCGAAACCGAGGGCATCGGCTCCATGTTGTGGAACTCGTTTGCCTGGGCGGGCGCTACCACTGTTGTCAGCTGGATCCTCGGGGTGCCCTGCGGCTACCTGCTCGCACGGACCAATCTGCCCGGGAAACTTTGGGCCCGGCTTTCGCTGCTGGTTCCGATCATGACCCCGCCCTACATCGCGGCGCTGTCCTACATCCTGGTGATGCAGGACGGCGGGTTCTTCGACCAGCTACTGGGACCGATGCCCGAAGCGCTGCGCGCCTGGTTCTTTTCGTTCTGGGGCGTCACGCTCGTCATGGCGCTGGCCTCCTTTGGCTACGTCGCACTGGCCACCGAGGCCGCGCTGGCCTCCATACCGCGTCGCCTGGAAACCGCCGCGGTACAGCTGGGTGCCAGCTGGGGCCAGACCCTGCGCGCCATCATCATCCCGCTGATGCTGCCAGCGCTGTTCAACTCCGGTCTGCTGGTGTTCCTCGAGGCGCTGTCGAATTTTGGTGTTCCCGCGGTCCTGGGCACACGCGCCAACCTGCCGCTGTTACCCGCCGAAATCTTCTACCTGGTGACCAGCTGGCCGCTCGACCTCGCGCTGGCCACCGCCCTGTCTTCCCTCCTGTGCCTGATCGCCCTGATCGCGCTGTACGGGTCGCGCCTGCTGGCCAGCTTCATGGGCGGCGGCCGTTACGAGCCCGAAACCCCGCATCAATTCCAGCTGGGGCCCGGGGCGCGCATCATCGGAGTGGCCTGGTTTGCCGGGCTGTTCGTTCTGTCCACGCTGCTGCCCTACTTCGCCATGCTGGTCACCAGCATCGCGGACCAGTGGCAAGGCGCACTCCCCAGCCTGACCCTCTACCATTACCGCGCCATCCTGATCCCGGGTTCGCGGGGGTCGGAGGCGTTGTTCACCAGCCTGTGGCTGGCCTTCGCCGCCGCGACCATCAGCATCTTTCTCGGCGCGTGGATCGCCTATGTAATCTCGCGAACGCATGGCTGGCTGCGCCATGCGCTGGAGGGCCTGGCAACCCTGCCACGCGTCATCCCCAAGATCGTTCTGGCAGTCGGCCTGATCCTCGCCTGGAACGCATTCTGGGTGCCCGTCTCCCCCTACAACACGGTGTGGATGCTGCTGCTGGCCTATGTGGTGATCTACATCACCGACGCCCTGAACTACGCCAACAGCCGCCTGCAGTCGATGGATCCGGCGCTTGAACATGCGGCTTCGATCCTCGGCGCCAGCCGCTGGCGCGTGTTCTTCCAGGTCGTTCTGCCTCAGCTCAAGCCTGTGCTGCTGGCCGCCTGGCTGACCACCTTCATCGTCACCATGCGCGAGCTCGTGGCCTCCATCCTGCTGCTTCCTCCGGGCCTAGACACCTCCGCAACCTTCATTTTCAACCAGTTCGAGCAGGGCGACCTCGCCGTCGCGATGGCCATGGCCAGCATCACCATCGCCTTGAGTTCGATCGTCCTGGTCGTATTCCAGATTCGGAGCCGCCCCCGCGCTCCCACCTGATCACGCCGCGAGGCGTGTACCCATCACACCCGGTTCGCGGGACTCATGCCGGGTGTGCATACGCATACATTCACAGGAAAAGACCATGAAACCATTCAAGACTCCCGTACTCCTGGCCGCCCTGGTCAGTGGTGGCATACTGGCTGCACCGGCCCATGCCGAGAGCTCCACATCGGCCCTGATCGACAAATTGATCGAGCGCGGCGTGCTCACCGAAGAGGACCTCCGCGACCTCCGCGAGGCGGAAGCCCGGGAATCCGAAGCCGTGGCCGACCAGATTAAGGCCGAGGATCGCTATCAGGGACTGGAGTACGAACCGACCCTTCCATTGCAAACCGTCGATGACCGCATCCAGGCACGCAAATTCCGTGTCGAAAGCCAGGACGGCAAGAACCGATTCGGGCTGCGCGGACGACTGATGGTGGACGCTGCGGCCGCCAACTGGGACGACAATCTTTCCGAAGCCGCCAATGAGGCCGATCCGATTCCCGAGTATGGAACGTTCCTGCGGCGCGCCCGACTGGGCGCCATCGGCGTCTACGACAATCTTTGGGAATGGCAACTGGAGGTCGACTTCCGGGACAGCGAAGTCCGCTTTGCAAACGCCTACGTCGCTCGACTCTTTGACAGCGGGCGCCTTGCAGTCGGCAACTTCAAGGAGCCTTTCTCGCTGGAAAGCTCGACCAGCTCGCGGCGCCTGACCTTCATGGAACGTGCCACCCCCGTAGACGCCTATCGCCCCAGCCGACAGATCGGCCTGATGTACGAGACGCTGGTACCGGATTGGTATTTCGCAGCGGGTGTCTTTGGCGGGGACGGCACGGATCGCGACCGGGATGTCGAGGAAGGGTACAGCCTGGCAACCCGCGCATCGTTCGCCCCGTATATGTCCGAAGATACGTTCACCCACCTGGGTGCGTCCTTCAACCACCGGGTCAACGCGACGGACGAGGGCACGCTCGAAGATGTTCGCCTGCGCTCCCGTGAAGGTGCCCGGGCCATCGACGTCCGGCTGATTGGCCGCAATGACCTCGAGGGTGTCGACTCCTACAGCCGATATGCCCTCGAGGCCGCATGGGGCAAGGGGCCCTTTTCCCTGCAGGGTGAGTATCTGCGAGTGGACCTGGATCTCGACCGTGAACAAGTCCTGGATGCCCATGAAAGTGACGCTACGGACAGAAGCAGCCTCACGCTGGACGGCTACTATGTCCAAGCGAGCTACTTCCTGACCGGGGAGCAACGCAATTATCGCGCCTTCAGCGGCGACTTTGGCGCCGTACGCCCGAATTCCGTCTTTGGTAACGGAGGCACGGGTGCGTGGGAGATCGCGGCTCGCTACGCCCATGCCGACTCGCTGGAACACACCCAAGTGGGGCGCGGCAACAAGATGGACCACTACACCCTCGGTCTGAATTGGTACCCGAACCAGGACATGGTGTTCAAGCTGAACTACATGTACTTCGACTACGAGGGTCGCGGTGGCGTATCCAATGGCAACCACCTGCTGGCCGCCCGCGCCCAGTTCGAGTTCTAGGACGAGCGGATCGGCGAGCACAGGGAGGTGCTCGTCGCTCTACTGGCATCACGCCAGAGGCACAAAAAGAAAAGGCCCGAACCTTCCGGTTCAGGCCTTCTCGGGATATGGCGTCCCCACGGGGATTCGAACCCCGGTCGCCGCCGTGAAAGGGCGGTGTCCTAGGCCTCTAGACGATGGGGACGTAGAGGCAACGTCTTGTTGCTATTCCGGTGGGCCTTTGGGCCGGTCTTCTTCGCTACCCGGTGGCCGATGCAGAAGCGTCGTCACCAGACCGTTGAATACCAGCAAAAACCCGATCGGTACCAGCGCGATGAGGGGCTTGGACCAGGTCTGTTCCCCGGTGAGCATCAGCCCGAATCCGCCGATCAATCCGACTACTGCCAGCACCAATCCAACGTAGAGTGATATGACCCCGAAACGATGCATTGATGAACTCGCAAATCACCTGAGTGGTGGAGCCAGGCGGGATCGAACCGCCGACCTCCTGCATGCCATGCAGGCGCTCTCCCAGCTGAGCTATGGCCCCGTGTCAGGCGAGCGCGTACTGTAGCCAGCACCCCGAAATGTGTCAACCCGCTTCGGCGGAAATTTTCGCCAGCGCGCGGTCGATGCGGGCCAGGGCGCGCTCGCGCCCGATGAGCACCAGCGTATCATCGATAGGCGGGGAGACCGTACCCCCGGTGAGGGCCACGCGCAGCGGCTGTGCGACCTTGCCGAGCTTCAGATCCAGGCGCTCGCCGGTATGCACCACCACCTCGTGCAGCGGCTCCTTCTCCCAGGCGCCCAGGGCACTAAACCCGTCGTGCAGGGTCTGCAGCACGGGCTTTGCCTCGGCGGTCAGCTGCTTGCGTGCGGCCTTCTCGTCGTAGTCCTCGAACTCGCGATAGAAGTACACGCTGTTCTCGGCCATCTCGCGCAACGTGCGCGCGCGTTCGCGCTGGGCGATCACCACATCGCGCATCGCCGGACCATTGGCCGGATCGATGCCCAGCTGGCCCAGGTGCCAGCCGAACTCCAGCGCCACATGATCCGGGTCCAGCGTCTTGATGTAGTGTTGGTTCAGCCACAGGAGCTTGTCGGGGTTGATCGCCGAGGCGGACTGGTTGACGTCCTCGATATCGAACAGACGCACCAGTTCGTCCACCGAGAAGATCTCCTGGTCGCCGTGGGCCCAGCCCAGGCGCACCAGGTAGTTCAGCAGCGCCTCCGGCAGATAGCCCTCGTCACGGTACTGCATCACCGAGACCGCCCCGTGGCGCTTGGACAGCTTGGCACCGTCCGGGCCCATGATCATCGGCAGGTGGCCGTAGCGCGGCGGTTCCACGCCCAGCGCTTTCAGGATGTTGATCTGGCGCGGGGTATTGTTCAGGTGGTCATCGCCACGGACCACATGGGTGATCCCCATGTCCATGTCGTCGACCACCACCGTCAGGTTGTAGGTCGGCGAGCCGTCGGAGCGGGCGATGATCAGGTCGTCCAGCTCGCTGTTCTGGAACGCGACCTTGCCACGCACCATGTCATCGACGACGGTCACGCCCTCGTCCGGCGTGCGAAAGCGGATGACCGGCTCCACGCCCTCGCGCGGCTCGGTGCGCGCACGGCAGCGACCGTCGTAGCGCGGCTTTTCCTTGCGCGCCTTCTGCTCCTCGCGCATCGCATCCAGCTCTTCCTTCGTGCAGTAGCAGCGATAGGCGTGGCCTGCAGCCATCAGCTGGTCGATCACCTCCTTGTACCGGTCGAAGCGTTCGGTCTGGTAGAACGGCCCGTGATCGTAGGTCAGCCCCAGCCAGTTCATGCCCTCGAGGATCGCGTTCACCGACTCCGCGGTGCTGCGCTCCAGATCGGTGTCCTCGATCCGCAGTACGAACTCGCCACCATGGTGGCGGGCGTACAGCCAGGAGAACAGCGCGGTGCGGGCACCGCCGATATGCAGATAGCCGGTCGGACTGGGGGCAAATCGGGTGCGAAAACTCATGCGGGCTACTCGTCTCGATCGGGAGGTGGAAAACGAAGGCGCATAGGGTAGCAGAACGCCACTGCACTGCCGCGCGGACCGCCGACTATACTCGAAATGAGTACACAGACCGGCCGAACCCGGGCCCAAGGAGTACCCATGAATACCGCTCTTACTCGGCTCTCCACACTGCTCGTGCTGACGGGAGGCCTCGCGCTGGCCGGAAGTGCCATGGGCAGCGACCGCATCGCGCCGCCGGATGGCGCGAAGGTCTATTTCATCAGCCCGCAGGATGGCGAAACGCTCGAAGGCCCCGTGCGCATCCAGATGGGCCTGCGCGGCATGGGTGTCGCCCCGGCCGGTGTGGAGATGGACAACACCGGCCACCACCACCTGCTGGTGAATAAGCCGCTCGACGAGGTGGACCTGGACACCTCGCTGCCCTTCTCCGACCACAAGCGCCATTTCGGCGGCGGGCAGACCGAGGGCGAGCTGGAACTGGAACCCGGCGAATACACCCTGCAACTGCTGTTCATGGACTACCGTCACATCAGCTTCGACCCGCCCGTTGTCTCCGAGAAGATCACGATTACCGTGGAATAGATCTGTACCACACCATCAAAAAGCCCCCCTCCGTTTCCGGAGGGGGGCTGGCGCATTCGATTCCGATGCGGCCGGTTACGGCAGCGCAGGAATCTCGAACTGCGGCATTTCGCCGGTCAGCGCGTGCATGAAGGCCTCGATATCCGCGACCTCGTCATCACTGAAGTCCTGCCCCAGCATTTCCTCGCCCATGATGCGGATCGCCTCTTCCAGCGTGGCGGTCTCCCCGTTGTTCATGTAGGGGTAGGTCAGGGCCACGTTGCGCAGGGTCGGGGTCTTGAACGCAAACCGGTCGCTCTCCTCACCCGTGACCAGGTAGCGGCCCTCGTCCTCCGAACCCGGCACCTGGATGCGGTGGAAGTTGCTGTCGGTAAGCGCCGGCCCGCGGTGACAGGCCACGCAGCCGTTGTCGGCGAACAGCTTCATCCCGCGCATCTGCTGCTCGCTCATCGCGCCCTCATCCCCGGCCAGCCAGCGATCCAGCGGCGAGTTCGGGGTGTTCAGCGTACGCTGGAACGTCGCCAGCGCCTTGGCCACGTGGTCGGTATTGATCACGTTGTCGCCGTCATAGTCGGGATAGGCGGCCTCGAATTTCTCCTGGTACTCATTGAACTCCTCCAGGCGGGCGATCGCATCCTCCAGCGGCATCGCCATCTCGATCGCGTCCTGGATCGGGCCCAGGGCCTGCCCCTCCAGGTCGTCCTCTCGGCCATCCCAGAACTGCGCGGTGAAGAAGCCGGAATTCAGCACGGTCGGGGTGTTGCGCTCGCCAACCTGGCCATCGTGGCCGACCGCACGCGGGATGCGGTCCGCCCAGCCCAGCGCCGGGTTGTGGCAGGTCGCGCAGGAGATCACGCCGGAGCTGGAGATGCGCGGCTCGAAGAACAGCATCTTGCCCAGCTCGATCTTCTCCTTGGTCATCGAGTTGTCCGCCGGGATCGGCGGCAGCGCCGGTAGCGGCTCGAACACATCCCGGTACTGCGAGTAGTCGGTATCCGCCACGGCGGGCGCGGCCACGCCAAGCGCCAGGGCGGTGCAGGCCGAAAAGATGGCGCTGCGAAGATAAGAACGTCGGATCATGGCAAGTCTCCCTGAGATTGGATCGGTGTCGGCGAAGACCGATATAGACTCGGTCCAAATCACCTGAATCCCACCCTATCGACCCGGTATTCGATCGACCAGCGAAATCAGCGCTCCCGTTGATCCAGATCAATCAATGCGGTTGGTCGCTCCTCAAACGCACCTCTTGCCAGCCTATTTGTAACCCCAGTAACCTTCGCCCCGCCTCCAGGTGCCCTGGCGTTCCATCGCCGGGGATAATCGGGAAGCCGGTGCGCGAACTGCCGTTCGCAATGCCGGCACTGCCCCCGCAACGGTAGGTGAAGACAACGGATCAACAACCACTGCGCCGCAATTCGGTGTGGGAAGGCGATCCGCCCGGGCACCCCCGCCCGCTTCACGAGTCCGGAGACCGGCCAGGAGGAAACCTGACGCTGCGGCGGGCAAGCGGTCGGGTCGGGCTTGCTGTGTCTATAGTCCCCGACCTCCCCTGGCCCACCCAGCGTCGTTCCATCCACGGCGCACGGGGTGTGCGTCCCAGGGAGAATGACCTTGAACAAACCGACCCGACGACCCGGCCGGCCGCCACTCCTGGCTCCGGCCCCGACCCTTCTCGGCCTGTTGATCGCCAGTGGCGGGGCTTCCCCCCTCCAGGCACAGTTCGAGTTCGGCAGCGAAGCCGACGGCTTCGCCATCACCCTGGACCCGCTCATCCAGGGCCGCTACGCCATCGAGCGGGGCGACGAGGGAACCACCACCGAATTCGACTTTCGCCGCGCCTGGCTGGATACGACGGGCACCCTATTCCACCCCGATCTTAGTTTTCGCCTGCAGCCCGACTTCAGCAGCGGCGAGCTCTCGATGCGCGACGTCTGGCTCCAATACGCGCTGACCGAGTCCCTCGACCTGCGCGCCGGCCAGTTCACCGTGCCCTTCGGCCTGCCGCGGGACATCGGCGGCCCCAACCGGCTGTTCACCGAGTTGAGCATCGCGGGGAATCAGTTCGAGGTCCCGGCCGGCCGCGACACCGGCGTCGCCCTACTGGGTGGCGCGGCCGACGATCGCGCCTGGGCCATCGGCGTGTTTGACGGTCGCGGGCGCCTCGACCAGCGCGATGATCGTCCGTCCACCTCCGGCCACCTGTTCAGCGCGCGCGGCGCGTGGGCCCCGGTCGGCGCAGTCCCACGTGACAACACCACGTTAGGCCAGGCCGTGAAGCGCACCGTCGGCCTGGGCGCCGGCGTACAGGCCGCCAGCCGCAACCACCTGCGCGACTGGAGCCGCGGCATCGAAGACACGGTGGCCAACCAGCGCGCCGACTGGGTCACCGCCACCGCCGACGCGGTGGTCAAGTTCGGCCATACCTCGCTGTCGCTGGCCGCCTTCCGCCGCGATGTCTCCCCCAACCGCACCGCGAACTACCACGACCTGGGGGCCGAACTGGAACTGGCGCAGTCGCTACCGGTGGAGGGACTGGAGTTCGCCGCCCGCCACGCGGTGCTGCGCCACGACGCCGGCGACGACCTGGATGGAGACGAGCGCTGGCAGCGCGAATGGGGCGCCGGCCTCAACTGGTATCACCGAGGGCAGCGGCAGAAGACCCAGCTCATGTGGCTGGACCGCGACACCGACACCTCGAACTGGGAAATGCACTTGCAGCACCAGTTCCGCTTCTGAAACCGGAAAGGAGATCCGACATGACTAGAACCACCTTCACGCCGGCCCTGCGGGTAACCGGCCTTGTCCTGATCCTGATCGCCGCCACCGTCGCCCATGCCGGCGAGGTGACGCTTCCGATGCCCGGGCCCTGGGGTGACGACTACAGCGAGACCCTGGACGACCCGGCCGGAGTCGATGCCACCGAGGCCTTCCAGCGCTTCCGTCAGCAGAGCATGCAGGGCACCTCGGCCACCTACCGCAGCATCGAGCAGATCCTGCGTTATGGCGCACCATTCGCCGAGCGTTTGCCCGACCTGGCCGAGGAACTGGCGCGCCGCGCCGACGACATCGAAACCTGGTTCGCACGCGAGACACCGGCGCGGGACGGCGAACCCGGGGCCCTGCCCGCGGCCTGGGAGGACCCGGACTTCGCCGAATACAAGGCAGCCTACCGCGAGGCCGCCGAACGACTGCAGCGCAAGGTGGAGTCGGCCGAGGACCTGGAGAACGAAGACTTCCAGCTTCGCGCCACCGAGGCCCTGAACGGCGTGCGCCACCATTGCTTGGCCTGCCACGACAACTACCGCCGCCGCTAAACCGGCCGGAACCAGGGGGCCGCCGCATGGCGGCCCCTTTCCGTGATCCTGATCGGGAAGAAACCGCCTTCGCCTGCAAGCAGACTCCTACAGGTTCCTGGCGATGTGGGAGCCTGCTTGCAGGCGAAAAGCCCAGTGCCCCACAACACCCGCCGGAGTCACCCCTGCCTGCGGAAGATCGGGGGCGCCGCCGCTTAGTCCCCGTCCATGCCGCGGTAACGGCGCACATGCGCCGGGTCGTACAGCGCACTGTCGCGGAAATCGCCCGGGTCCAGCGCCGGGCCCACCAGGATCAGCGCCGAGCGCCGCGTGGTCAGGGCCGGCGCCCGTTCCGCGATATTCCCCAGCGAACCGCGCACCACGGTCTCGTCCGGCCAGCTGGCACGGAAGACGATGGCCACCGGGCAGTCGCAGCCGTAGTGCGGCCGCAGGTCCTCGACCACGGTCTCGATATTGTGCAGCGAAAGATGGATCGCCAGGGTCGCCCCGGTGGCGGCAAAACTTGCCAGCCGTTCGCGCTCCGGCATGGAGGACGCCCGTCCCGGCGTGCGCGTCAGCACCACCGACTGCGCCACCTCCGGCACCGTCAGTTCCCGCCCCAGGGTCGCCGCGGCGGCGGAGAATGCCGGCACGCCGGGCGTGATGCTGTAGTCAATCCCGGCCGCCTCCAGCCGGCGGATCTGCTCGCCCAGCGCGCTGTAGACCGACAGGTCGCCGGAGTGCAGGCGCGCCACGTCCTGGCCCGCCGCGTGGGCGCGTTCGATCTCCTCCATGATCGCGTCCAGCGTCAGTGGCGCGGTGTTGACCACGCGCGCCCCCTCCGGGGCATGCTCCAGCACCGCCTCCGGCACCAGCGAACCGGCATACAGGCATACCGGGCAGGCCGCGATGCGATCGCGCCCGCGCAGCGTCAGCAGATCCGCGGCACCCGGGCCTGCCCCGACAAAATGAACCGTCATGATGACTCCTCGAATAGATGTTGGCGGTCGACCCAGGCCACCGCGCAGCTGGCCTGCGGTGACAGACGCCGCGGCAACAGCAGACGCGCGCCCTCGCCGGCCGCTGCCAGCGCCGCTGCCTCGGCCACGGAACCGACCGCGGCCGTTGCACGCGCCCGTGGCGACTCCGTCAGCACTCCCCCCTGGCAGTCCGCAAGGGCGGCCATGGACGGGAATACGAGTTCCAGTTCCAGCTCCCGCGCGACCGTCGCCAGCATGCGACTGTCACTCTTATGCACAGGTGCCGCCAGCTGCCGGGCCCCGAGCACTCCGGCACGCTCCACTCCCAGCACGGCGCGAGCCTCGGCCAGTACCTCGCGCATCAGACCCTCCAGCTCCCGGGCCGTACAGGCGGAGGCGAAGCCGACGCCCGGCACGACCAAGCCCCCCTCCTGGTTCAGATCCGGCGCAGGGACCACAGGGTCACCGGCCGCAGCGGTTTCCAGCCGGACATCGCGCCCAGCGGTTCCGAGCGACTCACATTGATGCGTGTCAGCTCGCCACCATGGCGCTCGCGAGCCGCCGCCAGCACCGCATCGCCCTCCACCGTCACGCTGCTGGCGACCAGGCGCCCCCCCGGGCACAGACGCTCCACGCAGTGTTCCACCAGCCCGGGCGTCGTCAGCCCACCACCGATGAAGATCGCGTCGGGGGCAGACAGGTCATCCAGCGCCTCCGGCGCGCGCCCGTGGATGCGGCGCAGTGCCGGCACCCCCAGCGCGCTCGCGTTGCGCGCGATGCGTTCCAGACGCTCCGCACGCGGCTCGATGGCCACCGCTTCATTGGCCGGGTCCGCCAGCATCCACTCGATGCCGATGGAACCGGAACCGGCACCCACGTCCCAGAGCCGTTCGCCACGACCAGGTGCCAGCAGGGCCAGTGCCACCGCACGCACCTCGCGCTTGGTAATCTGACCATCCTGCTCGAACTCCGCCTCCGGCCGACCGGCGCTCGCCGCAAGCACCGTTGCTGCCGGATCGGCCCGGCACTCCAGCGCCACGGTGTTCAGTGCCTCGATCCCGACCTCCGGCCAGGCATCGGCACGCGCGCTGACGGCCGTCTCGTTGGCCGCGCCCAGGGACTGCAGTACGGTCAGGGTGGAATCACCGAAGCCGAGCCCGGTCAACCAGCGTGCCAGCTCCGCCGGCGTGTCTCCGTCGCGGCTCAGGATCAGCAACCGCGCGCCGTTGTGCAGCCAGGGCCGCAGCGCCTCCATGGGCCGGCCGTGCACCGACAGGCAGCGGGTCTGCTGCAGCGGCCAGCCCATCCGCGCAGCCGCCAGGCTGAACGCCGAGGGCGCGGGCCAAACACAGGTCTGAGCGACCGGGAAACGTCGCATCAGGGTCGCCCCCACCCCGAACCAGAAGGGGTCGCCGCTGGCGAGCACGCACAGCGGCTGCCCGGCGCGTGCCTCGATCCAGTCCAGCGCGGTCTCCAGCGGCGACGGCCACACCAGGCGCTCCTGCCCCGGCCGCTCCGACAGCATCTCCAGATGCCGGGCGCCGCCGATCACCGTCGCCGCCGTGTCCAGCGCCATGCGGGCCCCGGGTGCCAGCCCGGCAAGCCCCTCCGCGCCTACGCCGACGATATTCAGCCATGGCGTTGGTTCACTGTTCGTCGCTAGACTGGTCATCCTCATGAGCTCCCGTTCATCTCCTGACTCCAGCCCCCGGGCGGCTCGCCCGCGGCAGATCCTGCTGCTGGGCGGCACGACCGAGGCCGCGGCGCTGGAACCACTGCTGGATGTGCACCCGCGGCTGCAGGCCACCGTCTCGCTGGCCGGGCGCACCCGAAAACCGGGGCCGGCGCGGCTGCCTCGGCGCACCGGCGGGTTCGGCGGCGTCGACGGCCTCGCCGCCTGGCTGCACGAACACGCCATCGACGCCCTGGTGGACGCGACCCACCCGTTCGCACGGCAGATCTCGGCCAACGCCGTCTCGGCTGCGCGCCAGACCGGCATCCCGCTGGCCCGCCTGACCCGACCGTCGTGGGAGGCCGGACCGGAGGACCGCTGGATCCGCGTGCCCGACCTCGCGGCCGCCGCCCGCGCCCTTCCGGAACTCGGCCGGCGCGTGCTGCTGACCACCGGCCGCCAGCACCTGGAGGCCTTCGAGGCCGCGCCCGAACTGGACTACGTCATCCGCACCATCGACCCGCCCGAACCACCGCCGGCGCTGCCGCGGGTTACCTGGATCCACGCCCGGGGCCCGTTCACGGCCGAAGACGAGGCGCGCCTTTTGCGGGAACACACGATTGACGTGCTGGTGACCAAGGACAGCGGCGGCGATGCCACGGCCGCCAAGCTGCAGGCGGCCCGCGAACGGGGTATGCCGGTTGTGATGGTGGAGCGCCCGCCGGATGCCCCCGGGGTGCCGCGATTCCACGCCCCGCAGGCGGTACTCGACTGGCTGGAGGATCTCCCGGACGCGCACGGCTAACGCGGCTCCCGCCTCATTCCGCGGACTCGACATAACGCGGGGTGTACACGTGCCGCCGGCCCGAAGGACGCTCCAGCACCCGAGTGGAGGCGGCGCCCACGATCACCAGCGTGCTCATGTTCGCCGTCGTCGGGTCCACCTCGCCGAGGGTGGAGATCTGCACGTCTTCGCGTTCGCCGCGGCCCACCGCGGTGGCCAGCACGACCAGGGTGTCCGGCCCCTGCACCTCGCGCACGATGCCCAGTGCCTCGCCCAGCTGCCAGGGACGTGCGCGCGAGATCGGGTTGTAGAAGGCCATGGCGAAGTCGGCCTCGGCCGCCAGCCGTACCCGACGCTGGATCAGCGACCAGGGCTTGAGGTTGTCCGACAGCGAGATCACGCAGAAATCGTTTCCCAGCGGTGCACCCAGCCGCGCCGCGGCGGCCTGCATCGCCGACACCCCGGGCAGCACCTCCACCGTCACCGCGTCCCAGCGACCCGGCTCCGAGCCTTCCAGGGCCTCGAAGACCGCGGCCGCCATCGCGAACACACCCGGGTCGCCGCCCGAAACCACCGCTACGTCCCGCCCCTCGGCGGCCAAATCCAGGGCGTGGGTTGCGCGCGCCAGTTCCTCGCGGTTGTCCGAGGCGTGCACACGGTGGTGGGCGGCCGCAATCCGTTCCAGGTACGGCCCGTATCCCACCAGGTCGGTCGCCGCTTCGAGACGGGCAGCGACCTCCGGCGTGATCCATTCCGGCCCCGCCGGACCCACCCCGACCACACTCAACCGACCGACCACCGGACCACCATCCCCGCTCATCGCCGAACCCCGCGCCCGGGGATCACGATCATCGAGAAATAGGGCACCCGCTCCGGGATCTCGGACAGCGGCAGGACCCGCTCCTCGGCAGTGCTGGCGCGTTCCACGTACCAGGCGCGCTCACTCAGCCCCAGCTCCTGCAGGACACCGACCACCGCATCGCGATGGGTCCCCACTTTCATGATGACCGCTGCATCAGTCCCCTGCAGGGCCTGGCGCAGATCGTCGATCGGCATCGTGCCCGGGATCACCGTCAGCAGGTCATCGCGCATGGTCAGCGGCGTCGACAATTGCGCAGCCGAGGCCATCATCGAGGTCACGCCAGGGACCACGTGGGTGGGAAACCGATCCTTCAGCCGCAGGTAGACGTGCATGAACGATCCGTAGAAGAACGGATCGCCCTCGTTCAACACCACCACCGAACGCCCGGCTGCCAGTTCGGCAGCCAGTTGCTCGGCGGCGGCGTCGAAGAACTGCTCGATGCGGCGGCGATACTCGTCAGAGCCGTGCGGGATCTCGTTGGTCACCGGATACTCCAGCGGCATCTCCTGCTGCCCCGTGCCCAGGTGGGCGTCCACGATGGCGCGCGCCTGGCCACGGCCACCCCGGCGACAGAAATAGGCCACTACCGGGCTCTCTGCAATCAGGCGCGCGGCCTTCAGCGTCAGCAACTCGGGATCACCCGGCCCGGTGCCCACGCCGTACAGACAACCCGCGGCCGCGGGTTCATGCAGCTTGGGGGATGTCGTCATATCCGGTCACTCGCAAAGGCGTTGATGGCCGCCGCGGCCATGGCGCTGCCACCGCGGCGTCCGAAGATGGTCAGGTACTCGAGGTCCAGCGGGCTGGCGGCCAGCGCCTCCTTGCTCTCCACCGCACCGACAAAGCCCACCGGGATACCGAGTACCGCGGCCGGACGCGGCGCGCCCTGGTGCAGCATCTCCAGCAGGTGAAACAGGGCCGTGGGCGCATTCCCGATCGCCACCACCGCACCCTCCATATGCGGTCGCCACCATTCCAGCGCCGCCGCCGAACGCGTTGTGCCCATACGCTCGGCAGCAGCCACCACTCCGTCCTCGCGCAGGCTGCAGATCACCGGGTTATCCGCCGGCAGCCGGGCGCGCGTGACCCCATGCGCCACCATGTTGCTGTCGCAGAGGATCGGCGCGCCAGCAGCCAGCGCCGCGCGAGCCGCCCGGGCCACGCCAGCCGAAAACCCGACGTCCTGCGGCAGGTCGGTCATACCGCAGGCATGGATCATGCGTACCACCGCAGACACCAGATCCTCCGGAAAACGATCCAGCGCCGCCTCGGATCGAATAATCGCGAAGGATTCCCGGTAGATGGCTGCGCCGTCGCGCTCGTAATCCGGTACGACCCCCGCGGTATCGCTCTGCGTCATGTTTCTTCTCCGTTATTCATCATCGCGTTGAGGCGCCGACGCAGGTCGGTCGGGCCCAGCCTGCGCAGGGCCGCGAACATCCCGACGCGCTCTGCGTGCGTAATCTGTTCAAGCGCCGACAGGGCCGCTCGCAGCTGATCCGGTGAAAGACCCTCAAGAAGGGCCTCCCAGTGCGCCGGGGCAGATTGCAGCGACAGGTCGTAATGCCCCGCCCGCGCCGCAAGGACCACCCGGGCATTCGCGGGCCTCCCGCAGTGCTTCTCGCAGCCACTGACATGCAGATATTCGTCATCCGCCAGCAGCCTGCGGGCGGCTGTCCCGAGCATCGCGGCGTCCGCCCGAGTGAATGTCGTACCCGCCGAGCATCCCCCCTGACCGACACAGGCGCTCACCACTAGGCGAGGATCTCGTGGATCCGTTACTCCGCCCCATTCAGCCAGCCGGTCCAGGGTGATCGGCCGCGCCCCGACCAGCAGCACGCTGCGCCAGGGAGTCAGCCGCAGGCGCCCTTCTTGGCCGCGGATCTGCTCGGTCAGCCCCCGCAGGGCCTCGGCGCGCAGGGATCCGAACGGGAACGCGACCCCGAAGGCATCGCCATTCAGGCACGCACCAATCCCGGAGTCGGCGTTTTCGCTGCTCCGTGCCGCAACCGGATCCCCACCCGGAAGCACCCGCTCCAGCCCGGGAGGCGTCAGGGCCTTCGCGCCGAACCGAGCCAGTGCGCCGGGCAAACGGCCCGGCGGATCCGGATCCCCCTGGCGCAGCGCCACGAATTGCTCGAGGACTTGCAGGGCAGCGTCCACGGCCTTCTCCGGGCGTGCCCACCCAAGCACCGTCGCGGCGTGAGCCGACGCCCCGACGGCCACGCGAATCCACACGCCACCCGGTCCCGTACAGGCCTCCAGTCGAAGGTCCGCCGGCACTCTACCCAGCGGCAACCCGCCACCCGCCTCCACCAGCACCCCGACCTTCGGCGGCAGTGCGCGCAGGCGCGGGGTTGCGCCCAGTGCCCGCGCAAGTTGCCGCGCGATGGGCTGTACATCCATGGCGGCCTCCGGGTCGATATCCGTCGCTGGTGCCACCAGCACATTGCGCACCGCCTCCGCCTCGGGATCGCGATCCGCCAGACCCGCCGCCTCCAGTTCGGCCCGTGCCGTCTCCAGGCCCGGCGTGTCCAGACCGCGCAATTGCAGATTGCCGCGACTGGTCAGCTCCAGGTCACCGGAACCGAAACGCAGCGCCACCTCGGCGAGGATGCGCGCCTGCGCCGCGTCAAGCCCTCCGATCGGGTGACGTACCCGCATCAGAAGCCCGTCTCCGGTCGTCATGGGCGCAGCGACTCCGGGACACGCCCGGCGCACACGCGGATGCTCGGCACCCAACGGCTTCGGACCCCTGCTCATGACCGGATCCGCACGCCGCGAGCGACCAGGGTCCAGGCCACCCCGCCGACAACCAGGGTGGTCCCCACGAGCACCCAGAAGGTTGTGGCCCAGGCGAAGGACCCGGTCCCCAACAGGCCGTAGCGAAAGCCCTCGACCATGTAGTACAGCGGGTTCAGCGCTGCCAGCGACTGCCAGGGCTCGGGCATCCGTTCCACCGGATAGAACAGCCCTCCCAGATAGATCAGGGGGGTCAGCACAAACGTCGCCACCACGGAGGTGTGGTCGAAACTGCGCGCGTACAGGCCATTCAGCAGGCCTGCCAGGGCGAACAGCGTGGCACTGACCAGCGCGATCCCCAGCGTCGCCGCCAGGTGGTGCAGTTGCAGGTTGGTAAACGGGATCGCAACCAGCGCCACTAGCGCCCCGGCCAGCAGACCGCGGATCACCCCGCCGGTTGCAAAGCCCGCCACGATCAGCCAGGCGGGGAGTGGCGCAACCAGCAATTCCTCGATGTGCCGCTGCAGGCGCGCGCCATAGAACGCCAGCGTCACATTGCTGTAGGCGTTGGTGGACACGGCCAGGATGATCAGGCCCGGCAGGATGAAATCGGCGTAGTCGACGCCACGCATGGTGCCCAGCTCGCGCCCGACCAGGTGGCCAAAGATCACCAGAAACAGAACGGTCGTCACCACCGATGGCAGCAGGTTCTGCACCCAGGCACGCAGGAAGCGGCGCACCTGCTTGATCACCATCCCGCGATAGGCAAATCCGTACGCCGCGAGCCTCATGTCCCGGCCCCCTGCGATGCACTGGCACGTTCCGCGATGCGCTGCAGGAACAGCGACTCGAGCCGGTTGCGCTTGTTGCGCAGGCCCGCCACCCGGACACCGTACACACCGAGACGCTCAAAAAGCGCGTTCACCTCCATACCCTGCGGCAGGTCAATCTCCAGGGTCCAGCGATCCACCCGCCGGATCGCCAACCCTTCCAGCTCGGGGCACGCATCAAGGGGGGCGCTCAACTCGAGCACCAGGGTCTGCACGTTCAGCCCGTGCAGCAGTTCGCCGGTCTCGCCGCGCGCAACGATCTCGCCCTGACCCAGAATCGCCAGCGAATCGCACAGCGCTTCCGCCTCCTCGAGGTAGTGCGTCGTCAGGAGGATGGTCACACCATCCGCATTCAGCGCACGCAGCAGTTCCCAGGTTGTATGGCGTCCCTCGAGGTCCACCCCCGCGGTCGGCTCGTCCAGCAGCAGCACGTGCGGGCGGTGCACTAGCGCCCGGGCAATCATCAGCCGGCGCTTCATTCCGCCCGACAGCCCCCAGGCGGACTGCCGCCGCCGGTCCGCCAGGCCCACCTGTTCCAGTACCTGGCCAGTACGCTCGCGCGCCCGCCGCGGGGACAATCCGTAATAGGCCGCCTGGGCTTCAACAATCTCGCCCACCGGCTCGAAGCTGTTGAAGTTGATCTCCTGCGGCACCACGCCCATGCAGGCCTTCGCCGCAACCGCCTGTGTCGCCACGTCGAAGCCGCAGACCCGGATCGACCCGCGATCGGCCCGCACCAGCGTGGTCAGCAGTCCCACCAGGGTCGTCTTGCCGGCCCCATTCGGCCCCAGCAGGCCGAAAAAGCGGCCCGCCGGGACTTCCAGGTCCACGTCCGCCAGCCCGACCCGGCCACCGGCATAGCGCTTGGCCACCGACTTCAGGGCGATTGCCGGGGCCATCATGGCGCCAGCCCCCCGGTGTCCCTGGCCAACCCGACGATGCGTCCGGCCCGATCCACCGCGCAGACCTCCAGCGCCGTGGTCTCCGGCAGCATCCCGCGCGCCCGCTTCCAGGCGCGCGCACTGATACGGTCGGCCAGCGCCACACCCTGCTCCAGGCAATCCGCAAGCGCCTGGGCGCTGGTATTCGCCGCGCGGATGCGCGCGACTAGTTCCTGGCTGCCTCCCAGATCCGCCGCCTCCTCCGCCAGCGCGTCGAGATCGATGCGCGACTTGCGGCTGTGGGCATCCAGGTGTCCGGCCGCGAATTTGCTGAGCTTGCCGAACCCCGCGGCCAGCACCACCGCAGGCAGAGGATGACGCCCCAGGTACTTCAGTGCCGCCCCGAACAGATCCCCCATCTCGATCAGCGCCATGTCGTCCAGGCCGTACTGTTCGCGCATCGCCGCCTCGCTGGTACCCCCGGTGCAGCAGGCCACACGCGGACAGCCGTTGGCGCGGGCCACGTCTATGGCCTGATGAATGGATGCGATATAGGCGGCGCAGGAAAACGGCCGGACGATGCCGGTGGTGCCCAGGATCGAGAGCCCCCCGAGGATCCCCAGGCGGGCGTTCATGGTCCGCCCGGCAATGCGTTCGCCACCGTCCACGCCGACCGTGACCCTGAAGCCCCCGCTGTACCCAGCGGCTGCAGCCAGTGTCTCCAGATGCCCCTGGATCATGCGTCGGGGGACCGGATTGATGGCGGGCTCGCCCGGCTCCAGCACCAGGCCCGGGCGCGTGACCGTCCCGACCCCGGCACCCGCCACGAACTCGACACCGGGCGCACCGCACAGATTCACCTCCACCCAGACCCGGGCCCCGTGGGTGGCATCCGGGTCGTCGCCGGCATCCTTGATGACCCCGGCAACCGCGCCGCCCGGAGTGGGTTCGAGGTCGTTCAGTGTCAGGCTCACGACCTGTCCCTTCGGCAGGATGACTTCCACCATCTCGAGCCGCCGCCCCTCCAGCAGCCAGCGTGCGCCGGCAACGGCACCGGCGGTCGCACACACACCGGTGGTCAGCCCCGTGCGCAGACGCCCGCTCGTCTCGGGCGTCTCCGGGCGCATTCCGCCCGCCGAGCTGTTCTGCTCAGCCGGTTTCATGCGTTCCCGGGACGGACTCGGCACCCTGCGTGGCGATCGTCTCGCGCAGGCGCACGACCTCGCCCGCGATCAGCAGCGCCGGCGACTGGATATCCAGATCCGCCACCCGCGCGGGGAGGTCGGCCAGAACGCCTTCGATGACACGCTGGCCCGGGCGCGTCCCCTGTTCGACCAGCGCGGCCGGCATCGCGCCGTCCGCACCCGCCGCCATCATCTCGCCACAGACCTCGGCCAGGGTATGCAGCCCCATGTAGACGACCAGGGTCTGCTGCGGATGCACCAGCGAGGCCCAGTCCAGATTGGTCTCGCCGGCACGCCGGTGGGCGGTCACGAACTGGCAGCGATAGGCATGATCGCGATGGGTCAGCGGGATCCCGGCATACGCCGCGCAGCCACCCGCTGCGGTAATCCCCGGCACGATGCGAACGGGGATCCCGGCGGCGGCAATGGCCGCCGCCTCCTCGCCGCCGCGACCATAGACGAACGGATCTCCACCCTTCAGGCGAACCACGTAGTGGCCCTCCCGGGCCAGCGCGATCATGCGCTCGTTCAGGTCCCCCTGATCGCAGCTGTGCCGTGAGCGGGCCTTGCCCACATACAGGCGATGCGCCTCCGGGTTGGCCAGCTCGAGGATCGCCTCCGGGATCAGGCGGTCGTGCAGCAGGACATCGGCGTGCTGCATCGCGGCCACGGCGTCCAGTGTCAGCAGGCCCGGATCGCCCGGCCCCGCGCCGACCAGATCCACGCAGCCGGGCTTTCGCTCGCCGCGCAACGGGAGGCGGGCCCCGGCGGGTGCCCCGGGCCCGATCCGCGTCACATTGTCCCACGGTCGATCACTCATGCTCGAAACAGCTGGGCCGTGGCCTCCGGGTTGGAAGGGAACCAGGCATGCAGATAGGTCGCGGTCAGGCGACCATCGCGATAGATCGCCTCGCCCTGCGACCCCGTCCCGCGCGCGCGCCAGCAATGGCCATAGGGCTCGAGCCCGACCTCGGAGCGGGTGTGATGGAAGGTGTGCCCGCGCAGCTCGCCCTCCGGCAGCGGGGCCGCCTGGAGCCCCAGACCCTGCAGGCGGTCTGCCAGCTGGGCCTTGCCCGGCACCAGCCCGGCCATGGCCGCGGCATGACCCTCGCGATTGGCCAGTTCATCCAGCAGGTAGAGAAAGCCCCCGCACTCCGCCAGGATGGGGCGACCCGCCGCATGATGGGCCTCAAGGTCCGACTTCAGGACAGCATTGGCGGACAGCTGATCCAGATACAACTCGGGGTAGCCACCCGGCAGCCAGACGGCATCGGCCTCTGGTAACCCGTCCCCCGCAAGCGGGGAAAAGAACCGCAGTTCGGCGCCCATCTTCTCCAGCAGGCGCAGGTTGGCCGGATACATGAAAGCAAAAGCCGCATCCCGCGCGATCGCAATGCGCACGCCGGACAGCGCCGCCTCGATCGGCGCAATTGTTTCCGGATCAAAGCGCACCGGCTCCGGGAGCCCTGTCACCCCAGCCTCTTCAATCGCGGCCGCTGCCGCCTCCAGCCGCGCATCCAGATCGGCGATCTCGCCGGCCTGCACCAGCCCCAGGTGACGATCCGGGACACTCAGCGTTTCGTTACGCTGCACGGCACCAAAGAAGCGGATCGCCTCCGGGGTGCAATCCTCCAGCATCCGCGCATGGCCCGGACTGCCCACCCGGTTGGCAATCACGCCCGCGAAGGACAGACCCGGGCGGTAGGTCGACAGGCCATGCACCAGCGCCCCGAATGTCTGGCCCATGCCGCTGGCGTCCACCATGGCCAGGATCGGCAAACCGAAGGCCTGCGCCAGATCCGCCCCGGAGGGATCGCCATCGAACAGCCCCATCGAGCCCTCGACCAGGATCAGATCGGCATCCTGTGCGGCCTCGTACAGCATCGCTCGACAGGCTTCTTCCCCGACCATCCACAGATGCAGGGCGTCGACCGGATGCCCGGATGCCTGTTCCAGGATCATCGGGTCGAGGAAGTCGGGGCCGGTCTTGAACACGCGCACGCGCAAACCCTGGTTGCGGTGGTAACGGGCGATGGCGGCGGTGATCGTGGTCTTGCCCTGCCCCGAGGCCGGGGCCGCCACGAACGCCGCGGGGCAGCTCACACTCACAGCTCGATCCCCTTCTGCGCCTTGATGCCGGCCTGAAAGGCATGCTTGACCACGCCGATCTCGCTCACGGTGTCGGCGGCCTCGATCAGTGCCTTCGGCGCGGCGCGGCCGGTGCTAATCACGTGCTGCATCGGCGGGCGGTTCGCCAGGTCTTCCAGCACCTCGTCCACATCCAGGTACTGGTACTTCAGGGCGATATGCAGCTCGTCGAGCAGCACGAGATCGACGTTCGGGTCGCGCAGCATGTCGCGGGCATGCGCCCAGGCCTCACGGGCCGCGGCCACGTCCTTATCGCGGTCCTGGGTCTCCCAGGTGTAGCCCTCGCCCATCACGTGATACTGCACGTGGTCCTGACCACGGAAGAAGGCCTCCTCGCCGGTGGCAAACTGCCCCTTGATGAACTGGACGATGCCAACCTGCATGCCATGTCCCAGGGCGCGCGCGACCATGCCGAAGCCGGAGGAACTCTTGCCCTTGCCGTTGCCGGTCAGGATCAGGAACACGCCCTTTTCTTCCTGGGCCTCGGCGATCTTGCGGTCCACGATCTCCTTCTTGCGCGCCATGCGCTGGGCGTGGCGTTCGGCGCGTGCCGCTTCGGTGTCGTCGCTCATGTTGATCTACTCCTTGAGTTCATTGCGTATTTCGGTGCGCGCAGGGGCAGGCCTACTCACCGATCAGGATCATGCGTCCGGTCTCCGGGTCACGGTAGACCTGGCCCATCGACTCGAAGCCGGAGCCGGCCTCGCCGGCGCCCTCGGGCGGGTCCGGGATCTCGCGCCCGGGTTCGATCTCGGCACCGCCGCTGGCCGGTTCCAGTCCGCTGCCCGAGGCGGCCATCACCACCATCAGGCCGACAGCGAACACGAGCATGATGTCGGCCAGATTGGCCAGTGGGCCCATCGGCTCTTCGTCAGGGGCATCGAAGCGGCTGGCGCGGTAGTGCGGGACCCTCATGCCGCCGCCTCCAGGCGCTCCATCGCGGCGTCATACCAGCGCCGACGGAGGCGTCCGAGCAGGAAGCCGAGGATGCCGACCAGCAGCCCCAGCACCGTGGTGTTGAACGCCACCGTAACGGCCTGGGCCAGGATTTCCAGTTCGCCCCGGCCCATCGCGGCCAGCCCGGGACCCAGCGGAATCAACGTCCCCATCAGCCCGAGCATCGGGCCGATGCGTGCCAGCAGATCCGCGCGGTCGATGCGGCGTCGTGCGCGGTAGGCCAGTCGCTCGGCGTCACCGGTGGCCTCCAGCCGGCGCACTCCGCCGGAACGTTCACCCAGTGCCAGCCCAAGCTCCCACACGGCGACCGCGACCAGCACCAGCAGACCGACGATCACCGGCTCCAGCAGCCAGCGCACCACGGTGTCCATCAGTTCCATCGTGATCGAGAACGGCATTCGCGTTTACCTCATTAACCTTTGTTCAGCGCTTCCCACGTTCTTATGTAGGAGGCCAGCCCTCTGGCCGATGAGCCGCCGGACATACCCCATCGGCCAGAGGGCTGGCCTCCTACAGGAGACATTTCCAGCGGCGGTTATCGCCGTCGGCCGGCGGCGATACCACCGATCAGAAGCAGGAACAGCACACCGGCGACCAGCCACGGGAGCCAGGGCATGCCCCCCGCCTCGTCGCCAGCCTCCTGCCCGCCGTCGGCCTCGGCCGATTCGGGGATCTCCTGCATCTCTTGCGCCGCCGGGTCTTCCAGCGGCTGGATCTCGGTGACACGGCTGGGGTCGGCCTCCGCCTGTGCGCGATCGATCTGCGCGGACGCGCGCACGGCCTCGAAGGCCTCGCGCAGTTCGGGGTCCTCCAGGCGCTCGGCCACCTCGTCCAGCATCGGGTGATCCGGGCGCGTGTGGCCACTGCCCGGCAGGCCGTGTTCCGCCACCAGTTCGGCAAAGCGTTCGGACAGGGCCTCCAGTACCTCCGGATCGGCCTCCCAGAACCCACGACTGGCGGCCACCAGATGCACGGCCTGCAGGTGGGTCTTCACATGCACGTTGTGGCCGTCGGCGAGGAATTCGTCCACGCCCAGGCCGTGGCGGTCCTGCAGATACACGTCATGCACCTCGTCCCAGACCCAGGAGCGGATGATCTCGGGATTGGTGGCCTGCCAGCCCCACAGGTTGTCGACGAAGTCGCGGGCCATGGTCCGCGCCCCGGCATAGCCGTGGTCCATCAGCGGCTCGATCCACTGCGGGTTCAGGTTCTGCCCCTGCAGCTCGCGCATCAGCGCGCGGCCCAGCGTCTCCACCCGCGGGTCGTCCGGATCGGCGTGCTGCAGCACGCGGTTGTCCGGCACAGCGCCGCGAATACTTTCGACCGCGGTCGAGAGCCCGCCCTGGAAGTCAAAACCGTCGTCGTTGTCCAGCAGGCCGTAGAGGTGCGAGGCGCGCCCGAGATAGGTGCGCCCGACCTGGCCCAGCCGGGCCTCGAAGGCCTCGTGCGCGGAGCCACCGGATTCGTCCGCCCCGTAGGCGTGGCCCATCCGGCGCAGATAGGCCGCGCCCAGTTCGGCTCGGTCCTCCCAGGCCCCGGAACGGTCCGCGAGACGATTGACCCCGGCCCCATAGGCCCCGGGGGCGGTACCGAACACCCGCAGCGCGGCCTGCTGACCCGCCTCGAGGCCATTGAGGCCTGCGGCGCGCAGGGCCTGGGTGTCCTCCACCCATTGGGCGGCCACATCGTTGCGCGCCAGGGGCTCGGCGCCCGGATCGCGCAGGTCCTGCCCCAGCGGGGCCAACGCCGCTTCCAGTGCCTCTTCCAGCTCGGGGTACTCGGCAAGAATGGTCTCGGACGATCCGTCCAGCGCGAGGCGGGCGGCACGATCCAGCCACACCAGCTGATCCTCGTAGAGGTCGCGAAACAGCCCAGAGGTAGTAAAAAGGGCATCGCGACGTCGATCGCGCCCGGCTTCATCAAGGTCCATGCGCTCCAGCCCCTGGACGATCCCGCGACTGTTCCAGGCCGGACGAATGCCCAGCATGTCCATGCCGAAGGCGATCATCACGCCCTCGTCGCGCACGGTATCCGACGCCCAGAGGATGATCGCCTCGCTGCCATCCGCCTCGGGATCGCCGTGCTCGCGGGCATCCGCGGCCAGCTCCTGACCGATACCCCAGGCGATACGCGTGGGGACCAGGTCCGCCGCCAGCGCGTGGAAGTTGCGCCCGGTCGGCAATACCTCCGGCGTGCGGATCGGATCGTTGCCCTGCCCTGGCGGCACGAAACGGCCTTCCAGCGCCGCCAGCAGATGCGCGCGCTCGCTGGCCGGGGATCCACGCAGCTTCGCATCCCAGTCGTCGCCAACCGCGTCGTCACCCGCCATCGACTCGAGCATCGTGTCCACAGCCTCGTCGCTCCAGTCGCGTCCGAACACATGCAGCCCCAGCGGCATCTGGTCTTCCTGCATGTCGGTCAGGTAATGCCCGATCTCGTGGACCAGCAACTCCTCGTCCATCTCCGCCAGTACGGTCGTTGCGTGTTCATCATGGCCCTCATCCGCATGCTCGTCCGCGTGGTCATGCTCATGGGCGTGTTCGTGCTCTTCATCCCCGTGTTCCCGGTGATGGTCCGCGTCGCGATGTTCATCGCCGTGTTCGTCTCCGTGGCCTTCGCCATGGCCAGTGTCATCCTCGTCGTGATGCCCCTCGTGATGATCACCGTGACCATCATGGTGATGCCCGTGATCGTGATGGTGACCCCGCGCCAGTTCACGCTCGATGGTCTCGGTCAGGCCAAGGTCCTCGATACGTTCGCGCAGGGTCTGGGCGGCCCGCGAGCGCGTCGCGGCATCCGGCTGTGCGGCGGCCTCGTAGGTCTCCACCAGCTGGCGCAGTTCCAGCAGGCTGTCGTAGAGCTCGGTGGCCGCCAGCGGCGGGGTCAGGTGGCTGATCATCACGCCCATGGCGCGGCGCTTGGCCTGGATGCCCTCACCCACGCCATCGACAATGTAGGGATAGATGATCGGCAGGGCCCCGCCAAGGATCTCGGGGTAATCATCCGGTGCCAGCCCCGCGCGCCGGCGCGGCAGGAATTCGCGGGTCGAATGACGCCCGACGTAGACCAGCGCGTCCGCCTCGAAGTGATCGCGGATCCAGTGGTAGAAGCCGACATACTGGTGGGTCGGCGGGAAGGTGGTGTTGGCGTGCAGCAGGCGCTCGCTGACCTCCCAGCCACGCGGCGGCTGCGGGCCGATGAACACGTTGCCGAACTCGATCCCCGGGAACAGCATCTCGCCATCACGGGTCATGGCCTCGCCCGGCGGCTCGCCCCAGCCGGTCAGGCCGGGGATGCCCGTGCGCACCAGCGCCTTGCGCAACTGCTCGGTGGTCGCGTGCGCGTCCTCCCCCGCCAGCGTGGCCTCCCAGGCCTCCTCGTACTGGGCCAGCAGGTCCAGTGCCCGCTCCTGCGCCGCGTGCGGATAACTCTCGAGCATGTGGCGCAGATCACTGACACCGCTTTCCAGCGCAGCTTGCGCGATCTCGACCTTGTCGACGGCCCTGGCGGCCTCCAGGCGTGCCTGCAGATAGCCAATCGGGCCGTCCACCAGTTCGGCCCGGACCGACTCCGGCAGGCTATCGAAATACGCCTGATACTGGTCGCGATCCAGCGAGGCGACCCGGCCGGCGATCGCGTCCAGCGCGTCCGCCTGTTCCGGCAGGTTCACGGCTCGATCCTGGATCATGTCCAGCAGGGTCTCGGCGTCCTCCGGCACCGCGTCGCCCAGGTCGTACCCGGCAGCCTCGAGGCGCTGCAGGATCTCCAGCAGCGACTCGGGGACATCCAGCTTGTCCGCACCGATGTTCTGGCGACCCGGCGGATGGTTGTAGTAGACCACCGCCACGCGCTTGTCCGCGTTATCCAGGCGGCGCAGCCGCTGCCAGCTCGCCACCCGATCGGCCAGGGCCTCGACCCGCTCGTCGACCGGCTCGGTCAGGGTCAGGCGCACGCCGGTACGTTCGTCCTGTTTCGGCGCGCCCGCGGTCGCGAGCACCATCGGCTGGCTCATGCCCTGCAACTCCGGCATGGCCACGTGATAGTGGACCTTGTCCCAGGGGATACCCTCGTGCGAGAGCCGCCACTGGGTTGCGCTCACATCCGCCAGGCGGATCCCCTTGATCACCGGGACATCCAGCTCGCCGAAGGCCTCGGCCACCGCCTCGCGATTACCGCCCCCACCGACCACGAAGTCCTGCAGGCTGACGATACCCGCCAGATCCGCCGGCCCGGCCGCCTCGGCCAGCGTCTCGACCGCCTCGCGGCTGGCCCCGCCCCAGCGCGCCAGCACCGCAAAGCACTGGATGTCTCGCGCCTCCAGGGCTTCGCAGGCTGCGTCCAGAAGCGCGCGGTCTCCCGGCCGGTCACCGGTGTCCAGGTCCAGCAACGCCACGGCGGGCCCGTCGTCCAGCTCGAGATCGTCCGGGTCGGGAGTGGAGTTCCCATGCCGGTAATAGCGGATGGTCTCGCGCGGGTCCGGCTCCGGAACTTCGATCTCGTGCCCGCCGCGCGCGGCCAGCCAGCGCATCAGGCCTTCCATGTTCTCCGGCGTACGCCCCTGATAGAACGCGCGCCCGGTCAGCCAGTCCGCCTGCTCGGGGAAACGCGCCTGCTGTTGGGCCAGGTGCACGCGCGGGTCTTTACCCGGGTCGGGGTTGGCCGCCAGTTCGGTGCGCATCTCGTCATCGAGGCCCGCAAGCACGGCCTCGCCGCCGATCCGCGACAGGGCCGTCAGGTGACGCACGCTGTTGATCGCCAGAATCGGGGCCGCCTCGGGCGGCGGGGCCTCCCGCAACAGACGGTCGAGGCGCGCGGCCTGATCCCCGAATACCGCGGCCACCAGCACCGCGTCGGCCTCGCGCCACAGCGCCGATACCGCCTCGTCCGACTGGTCCGTGAGTTGTTCCGGCGTCCGCAGGATCACCTCCGCCTGCGGATGGGCCTCCAGGAAGCGGTGCGCCCCAGCGGCCACCTCCGCCGCCGAGCGATCGGAGACCACACCCACCACGAGCGGACCCGCATGGGCCGGGACCATTCCGAAAAGAAAAAGCGCGACAACGCTCAGGATCGTGCAACGAAAACGCATGGAAACTTCCCGATAAACAGGTGCAAGAGGGCGCGAGGCGTGTACTCGACACGCCTCGACCGTTGCAATGGGAATGGGACGCCGCCACTGCGGCGCCCCCAAGAAGACCCGTCAGCCGCGCTGGTTGGCCGGCTGCCAGAGGACCTCGGCACCGTTTTCGTGGCGAGCCAGCACGCGGCACAGCACGAACAGGAGATCCGACAACCGGTTGATATAGGCCAGCGACGCCGGACGCAATGCCTCGTGGTGATTGAGCGCCACCAGACGCCGTTCCGCGCGCCGGCAGACGGTTCGCGCAATGTGACAGTCGGCCGTAGCGGGACCCCCACCCGGAAGGATGAACTCCTTCAGGGCGGGCAGATCGGCGTTGAAGGACTCCAGCTCCACATCCAGACGCTCCACGGAAGCCTCCGGGAGGGCCTGATGCCCCGGCACGGCCAGTTCCGCTCCGAGATCAAACAACTCGTGCTGCACCAGAGCCAGCGAGCGACGCACCTCTTCGGGCAGGTCGTGGACCAGGACCCGGCCCACGACACTGTTCAGCTCGTCCACGTCGCCAAAGGCCTCGACGCGGTGGCTGTCCTTGTCCACCCGCGAGCCATCGCCCAGCCCAGTCCGGCCTTCGTCACCCGTACGGGTCGCAATCCTCGACAGTCGATTTCCCATGGTCTTACCTCTGCTGATAGCGGAGCTTAACGAAGGCGGCCCGACCCGGCTGGTTGTAGTCCACACCATTAAAGCTATTCCGGGTGAGTGCGTAATCCCGATCGAACACGTTGTTCAGCGACGCCTCTACGGACCACTCGGGCGTGATGGCGTACGAGCCACGCAAATTGAGCAAGCCATAGCCGGACAACCGCTCGTTATTGGCGGCATCGTTGTAACTCCGGGCGCGAGCGATGACCGAGCCCCCTACGGAGAAGTCACCCAATTGGCGATCAAGATCGACCCGGGCCGATACAGGAGACCGACGAGTCAGTTCGTTTCCCTTGAAAATGGGTGAGCGGTTTTCGGCATCGAGCAGGGTCAAGCTCATGCGCGAATGCCACCCCCCAGAGGCATACCCGCCTTCGAGCTCCAAACCCCGGATGCGCGCTTGGCTGACATTCTCCGGCTGACGATCAAAGTCTCCAGAAATCTGGATCAGGTCTTCGATATCCGTCTGGAAAATGGCGGCGTCCATATAGTACCCATCCCAAGCATGGCGAAGACCCACCTCGATTGTCTGCGACTCTTCTGGATTCAAATCTGGGTTACCTTGATAAGAACCGGTCTGCACACCCGTCTCCCAGTCGAAGAACTCCTCGTAGGGATAATAGAGATCGTTGAAAGTGGGTACGTTGAAGGCTGTTCCATACGACGCACGGAGACGGGTGGAACCAGTCAAGTCGGTACCCCAGGCCACCTGGCCGGTTACCTTGTCACCGAACTGCTCATTATCGTCGTAACGCAGACTACCTTCGAGATCGTGTCGTCCGACGGAGGTTTGCAAGACAGAGAAGACGCCCGCGTTGTATCGCGAGTCCTGTTCGAAGTTGTCCGTGGCGTCGACATGTTCCTCGGCCAGATCGGCTCCTGCAATCAGCAGGGTGCGAGACCCGAGCACGATGTCGTTGCGCCAGTCGAGCATGTCGCGGCGCGTATCGAATCGCGAGAAGAACGTGCCCGAGGTCAGGTTGTCGCTCTCATCGCGGCTCTGGGAAACGCTGATTTCCGTATCCCAATCCCGGGCTACCGGTAGCCGCACGCCCCCACGGATAGCTGCGTGGACAAACTCGGTCTCGTCCACAAACCCATCAAATTCACTCGTACCTTCCGAGTACAACAATGAACCAAACAGTTCGACCCCATTATCCAGCCGATGGGCGACCTTCCCCGACATCGAGGTGTTGTCAAAACCGTCCGCATCCGAGTCCCCTACACCGTCTTGAACATCGAAGCCAACCGTGTCGAAATGACCAAACGAAAAGCTGTAATCCGTTCGTCCGGTTCCACCGGCCACACCGGCGCCAAATTCCCGGGTATTGAAACTGCCTCCACCAACAAAGGCATTTACCTTCGGCGGACCCTCTTGTCCCTCGCGCGTAAACACCTGGATCACGCCGCCTACCGCGTCAGAACCGTAGATGCTGGTCCGCGGGCCACGAACGATCTCCACGCGTTCAATCTCAGAAACCGGGAGGAACTGCCAAGTCGGGGAGCCGGAGGTTGCCGACCCCATGCGTACCCCATCGACTAGCAAGAGCGTATGACCGGACTCCGTACCGCGGGTTCTCACCGCGGTTTCCTTGCCGTATGCAGCGTTTTGAGTAACGTCCAAGCCGGCCCGCGCGGAAAGTAGATCAGCAACCTCTTTCGGCTGAAGACGCTCGATTTCTTCGCGATCGATGACGGTGACCGAGGACAGGGTCTCGTCGACGGTCTGAGCGATGCGACTCGCCGTCACCTGAACAGTGTCGAGGGTCTGGGCTTCCGTTTCGGGGGCGTCCTGGGTGTGTGCCAGGGCGGGGGTCAGGGCCAGCAGGATGGCCGTGGAAAGTGCTGTGCGTTTCATGTCGTCCGTGTCTCCCGGCGAGCCGCCCGCACGCCGTTGATTCGTCGGGATCGCGCGAACAGGGGGAGACAGACACGAGGGGGATCGGCCACAACCGGCTAGCGGCCAGGCCCGATCATCCGCCTCGCATGCCCGCCGCATGCCGCGCGATCATTCCCTGGCCGGTCTCCGGGCTGACGAGCGTTCCGGTGCGGCGCCTTCCCGAACATCATGTTCAGTGGCACTGGCCGCGACCATCAGGGACCGTCGGGCGGTCCCTCGCTCGATCACCGTTGCGGGGGCAGCGTCGGTTTCGTCCGCAGGCCTCGGAGACCTGCCCGGACTCACCGAACTTCCCGTTTAACCCGCCAGGTCGAGCCTGGCCGGGCACCGGGGAACGCGGCGAACACTACACAATTGGGCGCAAAATTACCAGCCGGGGGAGACTCGATCCCGCACAACCGGAACCGTCGAACCAGGCCCGTCGCGACGGATCATCAGCGGCGGCGCCGCTCCTCGGCGTGGAGATAGCGGGTCCCGCGCTTCAGCAGCAGGCCCCAGGTCTTGTCCTGCAGCATGGCGTCAAACTCGGGCGACCGCTCGGCGCGCAGTGCCACGGGATGCGACTCGTCGCCGGCATGCGTTGCCAGCATGTCCAGGCGCTCGCGGTTGGCGCCGTACTGCTCGACCAGGAAATCGCGCATGGAATCGCTCAAAGGCAGGTGATAGATACGCGTGAGGCGCATCGCCAGCCATTCGGCCATGCGCCCGAGATCCTGGCGTACCTTGCGCACCATGGCCGAGCCCAGACCCGCCTTGGCATCCGCGCTCATGCCCACATACAGCCCCCCGAGATACGCGGCCGGGTTGGCGTAGATCGCGCGCTGGATGCTCGGGTTGGTGAGGTCCACCAGCGGCTCCAGGATCAGGGCCAGCTGGATGCCGATGCGCTTGGCCGTCTCGGCGTCCAGCGCTGCCCCTCCGAAGTAGAACAGATCGCCCTCACGCTGGATCTTCAGCTCCCTGAGGAAGTTGCAGAAGTCGTTGGCCAGCTTCAGCTTCTGGTCATCGGTCAGCTCGATCAGCTCCTCGCTGACCCGGATACCGCGCACACTGCGCTTGAACCAGCGCTTCTCGCCCCGCTTCTCCACCTGGGCGCGGCGCAGGGCCTCCCAGCGCTCCACCGCATTGGCGTAACGGCTCTGCGCCTGCATCAGCTGGTCGCGCGCCTCGCGCAGGTCCTCGACCCGCCGCAGTGCCAGCCCCAGGAGCTGGCCTTCCGGCGAATGTTCCCCCGGTTCCCGATCCTCCAGGGTGCGCAGTGCCTCCAGGACCTGGCGCCCCAGGTCGGTTACGGGCTCGCGCAGGACCTGCGGGTCCAGCCCCGAGGCATCGCTCTGGGACAGCAGAATACCGAGCGAGCGCAGGCGACTGACCACCCCGGCCTGCGCCACGCGAAAGCGGTTGCCCTGGGATTCCAGTCGATCCAGGGCAGCCCCGAGCTGCCAGCCACCGGACCATTCGAAGCTCAGGCGCTTGATCTGGCGCCCGTTCACGAGCTCGAACGCGAGCACGAAGATCGCCTGCACATCGTCGAGGGTGCACCGGGCCAGGTCGTCGGCATCGGCGGCGGAAAACAGGCGGTCCAGGAACTGGTCCACCCGGCGCACGCCATCCTCCTGGGTCGGCGCCACGCCGCGCAGCCGATCGCGCAGCAGGTCGGCGACCTCCGGGGCCTCGTGGTGCAGCTTCTCCAGGGCCGCGAGCCGGGAATCCTCGGTCGCGCCCACCAGATCGCCCACGCGCGAGCGCAGGCCCAGGCGGCGATAGATCTCGATCTGCTCCGCGGCAGCCGCCAGGCTGGTATCGCCGGTCATCTCGCGCACCGCGACGGCCACCCCCTCGGGCGAGATATCCACCTCGTGGAGCAGCACCTCGGCCGCCTTGCGCCGGCGCATGTCCGGTGCGAGCTCGCTCATGGCCAGATCACGGGTCACGAACAGCAGGTCCGGCAGCAGGTCGATCGTGTTGCGCAGCTGGTCGCGCGACTGTTCCTGGCGTTTGCCGCGGGTGGCATCGGCGACAAAGCGCGCCACCAGGCCGATCACCCCGAACAGCAGGGTGTAGACAGCGAAGAAGATGAAGTTCTGTGCCGGGGCGGCATGCCCGAAACCGAGAAAATACCCGCCCTGCATGGCCAGGAACGTGACCGGTCCCGCCGCCCACAGCAGCTGGAGGAAATTGAGCGACCAGGGGACGCGCCGCGCGGTGGCCGCCACCTCGGTGATGCGGCTGCGGCCGGCCGCCTCGATCAGGACGTTCTCCTGCGACGGCCCGACGGCCTGCGGGTCTTCCTGACCCGGTGCCTCCCTGCGTTTACGAAAGCGACCGAACACGCGCCCCTGCTCCGGAATGGATGGTCACCGCCGGCATGGCCGCAACGTCCCCATTAGTGTAGGGAAAGTACGTTCGGTTCGCGCGCTCCGGGCCCCGTTTTCGCGCCGTTCCCGGCGCATTCGGCCACCCCTCAGGCCGCGTTGCTGCGCCGTGCCTGGGCCTCGCCGGGCGGGATCGAGACCACCTCGGAGGCATCGTCGCGATAGAGGTAGTCGCGCGTCAGCGGCACCGCGTCCTGCTGCTTGGCCATCTGCACGTGGAAGACCACCTGTCCCCACCAGCGGAAGGTCCCCTCGCAACTGGCCAGATAGAACTCCCACATGCGGCAGAAGCGCTCGTCAAAGCGCGTCACGGCCTCGGCCCGGACCTTCTGGAAGCGGCGGTACCACTCAGCCAGTGTCTCGGCATAGTGCAGCCGCCAGAACTCGATGTCCGTGGTGTACAGCGGGGTGGGTTCCAGCGCACTCATCACCTCGGACAGCGCCGGGGTGTACCCGCCCGGAAAGATGTACTTGCTGAGCCACGGGTTGGAGGTGCCCGGCGGCTCCTGCCGCCCGATGGTATGCAGCACGGCGATGCCGTCGGGCGTCAGGAGGTCGTGTACCCGCTGGAAGAACGTACCGTAGTTGGGTGTGCCGACATGCTCGAACATGCCGACGCTGACAATCCGGTCGTACTGGTCCTCGTGCTCGCGGTAGTCCTGGTAGAGAAACCGCACCCGATCCTCCAGCCCGCGTCGCCCGGCCTCCTCCCGGGCCACCCGCAGCTGCTCCCGGGACAGCGTCACGCCGTCGACCTGCACGTCCGCGTGCTCGGCCAGATGGAAGGCCAGGCCGCCCCAGCCGCAACCGATATCAAGGACTCGCATGCCGGGTTCCAGGCGCAGCTTCCTGCGCAGCATCGCGCACTTGGCCTGCTGCGCTTCCTCCAGCGTCATATCGGGCCGCTCGAAGTAGGCACAACTGTAGAACATGCCCTCGTCCAGGAACTGGCGATAAAGCCACTCGTCTACATCATAATGATGGGCGATGTTCTGATAGCAGCGCGCCACCTTGTTGCCCTGCTCGATCAGCGCCCGGAGCATACGCACCGCCGGATTGACACGCTGCTGGAACATCGGCGCGAAGTTGCGCATAGCCACATCCAGGAACACCTGCAGGCCCTCGGGGCCAGGCGACCACATGCCGTTCATGTAGGTCTCGCCCAGCTGGAATCCCGGATCGCGACCGATCTTGCGCAGCGCCGCCCGGTCATGCAGCTGCATCGTGATCTCCGGCGTACCGCTACCGAAACGCTGCTCGCGGCCATCCGGGTGCCGCAGCACAAAGGTCCCGTAGCGCATGTATTGCTCGAGTAACCGCTCGATCATCTTGACTCCTGTCCTTGTCTCGGCGGCCCGTGCGCAACGCGTGGGTTCCAGGCCGTTGCCGCGCCACCCAATGTAAACTGAGTCTAAATATTGTTATCTCGCGTTGTCCATGCCTGATGCCGCGCGCGGTGAAGTGGGCGGCCGGCGCCGCTTCGAGACCCGTAATAACCCCGACCCGAATCACCTGCATTCCACAGGGACAGTAGCGCATTCCCGAGCGTGATGGCAGACCCCGAAAATCCCTTTCCCCAATTCCGAAAAAACGGCTACCCTGCACTCATGACGCTACGACCCACCCAAGCCTGTCAGCACTGCACCCTGCGCCAGCTCTGCCTGCCGGTCGGCCTGCCGCAGGACGAGCTCTGGCAGCTCGACGAGATCGTCCAGCAGCGCCGGCCGATCGCCAAGGGCGCGGCCCTGTTCACCATGGGGGCCAAGTTCGACGCGCTGTATGCGGTCCGCACGGGGGCGCTGAAGACGGTGCTGATCTCCGATGACGGCACTGAACAGATCACGGGCTTTGCCCTGGCCGGCGACCTCCTGGGACTGGACGCGATCCATTCGGGCAAGCACCCGGTGAGTGCCGTGGCCCTGGAATCCACCAGCGTCTGTGCCGTGCCCTACGGGCATGTCGACGACCTCGCCGGGCGCCTGCCCACGTTCCGCCAGCACATGATGAGCGTGATGAGCCAGGAGCTCGCGCAGGACGAAAGCCTGCATGCGCTGCTTGCCCAGCGCACGGCCGAGCAGCGCCTGGCGACATTCCTCGTGGGGCTGTCGGAACGCCAGCGCACTCGCGGCCTGTCCCCCGAGCGGTTCTACCTGCCGATGTCGCGCGCCGACATCGCCAACCACCTGGGCCTGACCCAGGAGACCATCAGCCGACTGTTCACCCAGCTGCGCAACCAGGGCGTAATCAGCCTGCACACCCGCGACCTCGAGATCCTGGAGCCCGAGAGTCTGCGGAACACCGCCGGGGTGACGTTCACCTCCTCCGCCGCGAGCAGTGCCTGAATCCGGAGGCACCCCGGAAGAGCCGTCGACGGACTTCGAGGCCTTCTGGCGCTTCGCCGGAACCCTCTGGGCCGACCCCGATGCACGCGCGCGCCTGCTGCGCTGGCAGGAGGACTTCGGGGTGGATGTGATGCTGGCGCTGTTCGCCCTGTGGTACCCCCGACCGCTGACGACCTCTCAGTGGCAACGGCTCGCGCAAACCGCCCGCCGCTGGCAGACCTCAGCCACCGGACGCATCCGCGCCCTGCGCCGCCAGTTGCACACCCCCGAGCGCGACACGCTCTACCGCGCGGTACTCGCGCTCGAACTCCAGAGCGAGCGCCTGGCGGGCCTGCAACTGCTCGCGCAGGCCCGCCAGCTCTCGACGCCGGATAGCCGGTCCCACGCCGTGAACCACCGGCGCCGACTGCACACGCTGTTCCCCGCATTGCCGGAGGCCGAGATCCGCGACGCGCCACACACTCCGGATCGGTGTTCTCAATAGCGTGTCCACGCAGGGACGTACGTAGCGGCATGCCGGCTGCATGCGCTGGCGGTTCCGGCTATCCTCCCCGGCATACAGACCCTACACGGCAGGATTCATGTCCGACGATCTGCGCACCCAGCTCCTGAAGACGGGGCTGGTGGACGAAAAACAGGTTCGCAAGGCCAAGGCGCAAAAGCATCAGGCGCAAAAGGGCAACGCGAAAAAGAAGAAGGACCGCAAGACCGGCCCCGAGCCGGGCGTGGCCGAGGCGCGCAAGGCCGAGCAGGCCGAACGCTCGCGGCAGAAGAACCGCGAACAGCAGGAGCGTGCCGAACGCCGCGCCCGCCACGCGCAGATCCGCGAGCTGGTCAGCACCCACCTGGCGCCGATCCCCACGGGCGATGCCGCGCTGGACTATCACTTTCAGCAGGGGGGGCAGATCCGTCACCTACCGGTGACAGCGGATCTGCAAAAGCGCCTGGCCGACGGGCGCGCCGCGATTGCGGGGCTGGATATCCGGCCGGAGAAGGGCTTCCGGGTCATCCCGCGGGAGACAGCGGACCGCATCCGCGAGCGCGATCCGGAATGGCCGCTGGTGATTCCGGCCGAGGACGATGCGTCGTCCGAGCCCGACCCGGACGACCCCTACAAGGATTACGTCGTTCCCGATGACCTGATGTGGTGAGGGCACGGGGCACGCATGGGCAGGCGCCCCCGCGAGTCCGTCAGTCCGTGGTGCGCTTCACGTCCGCGGCCGGCATGCCGGACTGCTGCGGACGCCGTGCCTCGTCACTGGACATGTCCTGAGGGGTCAGCCCCCCCTCCCCCAGACTCTGGGGTGCACCCGCCGACTCCTCCTCCGGCGCGCCGTTGCCACAGCCCAGTGCCAGCAGGCCGACGGCGGTCAGTCCGATCACCAGGGGGGTCGCTCGCTGAATCTCTCGCATCGCTATCGCTCTCGGGTGTTTTCAGATCAAAGCGTGCAAGCCCGCGGCCCGGCGCGCAAGCGCCGGCGTGAAGATCACGGGCTTGGGATCCGCCCTTGAGACCCGCCACGCCGCGGGTTTTCTGTCAGACGGTGCCGACCGGCAGGATGCGGGTCCCGGCCTGGCCGTCCAGGATATCAGCGGCATGCCCCAGCGCACCGATCCCGACCCGGATGCCGCCTTGCGCCGCGCGCCGCGCCGCCTCCATCTTCGGGCCCATGGAACCCGCGGGGTAGGCCGCCGGCTCCACGGCCGTGACCAGCAGGGCCTTCAAGCGCCGAGCGTCCGGCGTGCCCCAGTCCATATAGACGCCGTCGACATCGGTCAGCATCAGCAGCCAGTCGGCCTCGACATGCGCGGCCAGACGGGCGGCCGTCAGGTCCTTGTCGACCACAGCCTCGATGCCCTGCAGGCGCCCGGCCGCGTCGCGCGCGACTGGCACACCCCCGCCACCGGCGCAGATCGCGACCGCCCCGCCCTCCACGAGACTGCGCACAGCCTCCATGCCCAGCAGCCGCTGCGGCTCGGGCGAGGCTACCACGCGCCGCCAACCCTCGCCGTCGGGCGCGATATCCCAACCGCGCTCGTCGGCCAGCGCACGAGCACGGGCCTCATCCCAGGTGGGGCCGATGAATTTCTCCGGATGGCCAAAGGCCGGATCGTTGGGGTCGACCTCGGTCTGCGTCAGCAGGCTCGCCACCCGGTCATGCCCCAGTGCGTTGTGCAGCTCGCGCGCCAGGATGTAGCCGATCATGCCGTGGCTCTCGGCGCCGACAACGTCCAGCGGCCAGGCGATGCGATCGCACTCCGCCTGATTGGCCAGCAAGCCAACCTGCGGCCCGTTCCCGTGGGTGACGACCACCTCGTGCTCGCGCGCCACGGCGGCAATCGCCTCGGCGGCCTGTTGCGCGTTGCGCTGCTGGGCCTCGGCCGAGGGCGTCTCGCCGCGTTGCAACAGGGCGTTGCCGCCCAGCGCGATCACGATGCGCATGGCGGTCCTCCGGGGGATTTGGTGGGTGTCAGGTCCGCGGCAGGGTGACGCCGCGCTGCCCCTGGTACTTGCCGCCGCGATCCTTGTAGGACGTCTCGCAGACCTCGTCGGACTGCAGAAACAGCATCTGCGCCACACCCTCGTTGGCGTAGATCTTGGCCGGCAACGGCGTGGTGTTGGAGAACTCCAGCGTCACGTGGCCCTCCCACTCGGGCTCCAGCGGGGTCACGTTCACGATGATGCCGCAGCGGGCATAGGTGGACTTGCCCAGGCAGATGGTCAGCACATCGCGCGGGATACGGAAGTACTCCACCGTGTGCGCCAGGGCAAAGGAGTTGGGCGGGATGATGCAGACATCCGACTGCACATCCACGAAGCTGCCCTCGTCGAAGCCCTTGGGATCGACGATGCTGGAATTGATGTTGGTGAAGATCTTGAAATGATCCGAACAGCGCACGTCGTAGCCGTAGCTGGAGGTGCCGTAGGACACGATCCGCTCCTCGTCGCGGTAGCGGATCTGGCCGGGCTCGAAGGGCTCGATCATGCCCTGCGTCTCGGCCATCTCCCGGATCCAGCGGTCCGACTTGATGCTCATTGGCCCTGTCCCTGGTCGGCGGTTCGCCGGATCAGTTGTTCTGAATCACGATATTGGGGAACTTGCTGCTGTAGTCCTTGGACTGCTCCGCCAGCTTGGCGCCGGTGCGCCGCGCGATCTCGCGATAGATCTCGGTAATGCGCCCATCCGGGTCGGCGATCACGGTGGGCTCGCCGCCATCCGCCTGTTCGCGGATGCGGATGTCCAGCGGCAGGGCGCCCAGCATATCCACGCCGTACTCCTCGGCCATGTTCTCCGCCCCGCCCTGGCCGAAGATGTACTCTTCGTTGCCGCACTTCGAGCAGATGTGGATGCTCATATTCTCGATGATGCCCAGCACCGGCACCTCGACCTTCTCGAACATGCGCAGGCCCTTGCGGGCGTCCAGCAGCGCGATGTCCTGCGGCGTGGTCACGATCACCGCGCCGGACACCGGAATCTTCTGCGACAGCGTCAGCTGGATGTCGCCGGTGCCCGGCGGCAGGTCGATGATCAGGTAGTCCAGATCCTTCCAGTTAGTCTCGTTCAGGAGCTGCTCCAGCGCCTGGGTCACCATCGGGCCACGCCAGATCATCGGCGTGTCCTCCTCGATCAGGAAGCCGATGGACATCGCCTGTACGCCGTGGCGCTCCAGCGGCTCCATGCTCTTGCCATCCTTGGACTCCGGGTTGCCCTTGATGCCCAGCATGCGCGGCTGGCTGGGGCCGTAGATGTCCGCATCCAGGATGCCGACCTGCGCGCCCTCGGCCGCCAGGCCCAGCGCCAGATTCACCGCGGTGGTGGACTTGCCCACCCCGCCCTTGCCGGAGGCCACGGCGATGATGTTCTTGATCCCCGCCATCGGCTTGAGGCTCTTCTGCACCGCGTGCGTCGTGACCTTGGTGTTGATGGTCACTTCCGAGGATTCCAGCCCGGCGACCCCGGCCAGCGCCCCCTGGATGGCTGCGCGGAGCTCGTCGTGATAGCCGTTCGAGGAGTAGCCCATCTCGATGGCGATGGAGGCGCGCGCGCCCTCCACCTGAATGTCCTTGACCGCGCCGGCGGCCACCAAATCCTGCTCCAGGTACTTGTCCTGAACAGTCTTCAGGGCGTTTTCGATCTGCTCGCGCGAGAGTTCGGCCATGGTGTTCGTTCCATCCAGCAATTGAAGGGTGACCGCGCGATTCTACTGGCACCGGTACGGCACGCCAATGGCAACACGCAGTGCCAGTCCTTTCCCGGGGCCCAAACATGCTCATCCGGCCGGGTGTCAAGCCTTTCGCAACGGTTTTATGCACAAACATGGCGCATACGGGGAAGACAGGCCTAGATAGCCGCACAAACGTCCAAAACGCTGCACAATAGTTGTTTAAATTCATGTTTTATTGGCTTTCTTTTGGGTTGGTCGATTTTTAACCAATTTGTCATGCGCCCTTGTGTGGCAAGGGGTAGCGACCGATTCCACCGGGTTTCCCACAGACTTATCCACAGCTTCTGTGGACAAGCGGGCCCAGCCCGCGCTGCGCCTCGACAAGCCGCCGGACACACCCGACAATAGCGCCCCTGCACCCGCGGCCCGGCGCCGCCCATCACGAGCCAAGCAATGACCGAAACCCCGCGCAAGATCCTCGTCACCAGCGCCCTGCCCTACGCCAACGGCCCGATCCATCTCGGGCACCTGGTGGAATACATCCAGACCGACATCTGGGTGCGGTACCAGCGTGCGCGGGGCCACGGGGTGATCTACGTATGCGCGGACGACGCCCACGGCACGCCGATCATGCTCAAGGCCCGTGCCGAGGGCATCGAACCCGAGGAACTGATCGCGCGGGTGCGCCAGGAACACGAGGCCGACTTCAGCGAATTCCTGATCGGCTTTGATCACTACCACTCGACGCACTCCGACGAGAACCGCGAGCTGGCCGGCCAGATCTACAAGGCCCTGCGCGACGCCGGGCACATCGAGACCCGCACCATCGACCAGGCCTATGACCCCGAGGCCGGGATGTTCCTGCCGGATCGCTTCATCAAGGGCACCTGCCCCAAATGCGGCGCGCAGGAGCAGTACGGCGACTCCTGCGAGGCCTGCGGCGCGACCTACAGCCCGATGGACCTGAAAGACGCGGTATCGGCCATCAGCGGCGCGCGCCCGGAGTCACGCGCCTCGGAGCACTACTTCTTCAAGCTGGGCGACTTCGAGGCCTTCCTGCGCGACTGGACCCGCTCCGGCCGTCTGCAGGACGCGATCCGCAACAAGCTGGACGAATGGTTCGAGACCGGCCTGAGCGACTGGGACATCTCCCGTGACAAGCCCTACTTCGGCTTCGAGATCCCCGACGCGCCGGGCAAGTACTTCTACGTGTGGCTGGACGCCCCGATCGGCTACATGGCGAGCTTTCGCGCCTTCGCCGAGCAGCAGGGCCTGGACTTCAACGCCTGGTGGGGCGCGGACTCCGACGCCGAGCTGTACCACTTCATCGGCAAGGACATCGCCTACTTCCACACCCTGTTCTGGCCGGCCATGCTGCATGGCGCGGGCTTTCGCACCCCGTCGGCGGTCTTCTGCCACGGCTTTCTGACGGTCAACGGCCAGAAGATGTCCAAGTCGCGCGGGACCTTCATCCGCGCCCGCGACTACCTGGACCACCTGAACCCCGAATCGCTGCGCTACTACCTGGCCGCCAAACTGGGGGACGGGGTCGACGACCTGGATCTGAACCTGGACGACTTCGTGCAGCGCGTGAACTCGGACCTGGTCGGCAAGGTGGTCAACATCGCCAGCCGCTGCGCCGGCTTCATCCACAAGCGCTTCGACGGCCATCTGGCCGCGGAACTCCCGCGCCCGGACCTGCACGACGCCTTCGTCGCCGAGGGCGAGGCGATCGCGGCGGCATTCGAGCGGCGCGAGTTCGCCCAGGCGATGCGCCGCATCATGGCGCTGGCGGACCAGGCCAACCAGTACATCGACGAGGCCCAGCCCTGGGTGCTGGCCAAGCAGGAAGGTCGCGAGGCCGAGGTGCAGGCGATCAACACCCAGGGGCTGGACCTGTTCCGCATCCTGATTGTCTATCTCGCCCCGGTGCTGCCGAAACTGGCGGCCGACGCCGCTGCGTTCCTGAACCTGGACGACACCCGCTGGGCGAACCGCGAACCCCTGATCGGACGTTCCATCCAGAAGTTCAAGCCGCTGATGACGCGCATCGAGCCGGAGACCATCGACAAGTTGCTCGAGGCCTCGAAGGCCACCCTGGCCGCCACCGAGACCAGCAGCCCTGACAACGCAGCCCCTGAACAGGCCACGGAGGCGAACGTGGACCCGATTGCCGAGACCATCGACTTCGATACCTTTGCCCGGGTCGACCTGCGTATCGCACGTATCGCCGATGCCGAGCACGTGGAGGGCGCCGACAAGCTGCTGAAGCTCACCCTGGATATCGGTTCCGAGACGCGCCAGGTATTCGCCGGCATCAAGTCCGCCTACGCACCGGAGGACCTGATCGGTCGGCATACCGTGATGGTCGCCAACCTGGCCCCGCGCAAGATGCGCTTCGGCGTCTCCGAGGGCATGGTGCTGGCCGCCGGCCCGGGTGGCTCGGAGCTCTACATCCTGAACCCGGATGACGGGGCCCGCCCCGGCATGCGCGTCAAGTGATGCCCGTCCCGACCGGCGAGAACGCAACGGAACGCGCGCGGCCCATGGATTTGCACCCGAGCCTCGCGTAAGCTGCCGCTCTTTTGTCGACACCCGGACGCATGGAACAAAGCCCCGAATTCAAAGCGCAGGTTCGCCTGCTGGCCGAAGCCGGACGCGAACTCGCGGACCGCGGCTGGCTCCCCGCGCGCACCGGGCACTTCTCCGCGCGTCTGGACGACCGGCATATCGTGATTACCGCCCCGGGGCGCAGCAAGGACCTGCTGGACGCCCACGACTTCATGGTGGTGGATCTCGAAGGGCATCGGGTCACCGGCAGCGGCGAACCCGGCCCCGAGACCTTCCTGCACATCATCATGTACCGCCGCGACGCGCAGCTCGGCGCCGTCCTGCATACGCACAGCGTGCAGGGTACCGTGCTGTCGCGGCAGGTCACGGGCTCGCTGCTGCTGCGCGACTACGAGGCCCTGCGCGAACTCCCCGGCTGCGAACACCCCGCGCGCGGCATTCGCATCCCGGTGTTCGCCAACGAGCCGGACATGCAGCAGCTGGCCGCCCGGGTCGACGCCGCCATGGACCGCGACCCGGCACTTGCCGGTTACCTGATCGGCGGTCACGGGCTCTACACCTGGGGCGAGACGGTGGAACGGGCCATGCAGCGCACCGAGGCCTTCGAGTTCATGTTCGAATGCGAAACGCTGGCCCGCCAGCTACCCCTATGACCTCAACCTCCGCTCACCCCGCCCCCCAGGCCGTCATCCTGGCCTTCGAGGGGGTCCTCGCCCCGTCCGGCGTGCTGCGCGATACGCTGGAACCGCACGCCCTCGAGGCGCTGCCGGACTTCCTCGAGCGTCACGCCGAGTCCACCGCGGTCCAGCGGACGCTGACGGACATCCTCGCCTACTCCGGGCGCGAGCTGGACGTCGACGGGCTGCTGTCCCAGATCCGCGCGTGGATCCGGGGCGGGCAGGACATCACGCCGGTGCGCCAGCTCCAGGGGATGGTCTGGGCCGATGCGCTGGAGGCCGGGGCCCTGCAGCCACAACTCTCCCGGGAAACCGCCGCGACGCTGGACCGGCTGCACCGCAGCGGAGTGGCCCTGTACAGCTTCGGCGCGACCCCGGCACCGGTACAGCGCGACTGGCTGCGCCACGGCCCGCACCCGGAGGTCGAACAACACCTGACCGGACTGTTCGACACCCGCATCGGTGGCCGCCGCGATGCCGGCAGCTACCGTCGTCTCGCGGAGGAGATCGGCCTGACGCCGGAGACCGTGCTGGTGCTGTCCACCCGCCGTGACGAGCTGGACGCCGCCCACCAGGCCTGGCTGCTGACCGCTCGCCCGGCCGCGGACCCCCAGGCCGAGGACGACCATCCGGTGCGGCCCTTGACCTCGCTCATCTCCGACACCGCCGACGGGCGCTAATCTGACTCGACATTCCCGGCCTCGGCCACGCGCCGGACTAGGGAGACGCTGATTGAATCGCACGTCCGCGTTGGTGCCCCCTGTTTTCCGAGACAAGGCGCGTCGTGTAGCGGGTAGTGGTTCTACCCGCAAGCGGCGCAACGCAGGATCGGGGAACAGGGGGCACCAACCCCACAAGCTATTGAAAGCAGGGGCTCGGCCGCCCGTTTTTTTGATCAACAACGGGCGCGGGAACGGCGTTGCGGCTCCTTTGTGCAGAATGACTGCACGGCAGTCACCGCGCCTTGTTCGCACGCAAAAGCGACTCGAGCGCGGACGTGCGATTCAATCAGCGTCTCCCTAGGTTTCGCGCCCGGAAAGGGCAATGGCCCCGTCGCGGGCAGGGTTGAGCGGGCACCGCCCGTCGCCGATACTGTGTTGTTGACCTGACGACTCGGATTTTTCGTGGAATACGTCCTGATCCTCATCAGTACGATCCTCGTGAACAACTTCGTACTGGTGAAGTTTCTGGGCCTGTGCCCGTTCATGGGGGTCTCGCGCAAGGTCGAGACGGCCACCGGCATGGGCCTGGCCACGACCTTCGTCCTGACGTTGTCCGCCGTCAGTTCCTACGTGATCAATGAATACCTGCTGACCCCGCTCGGGCTGGAATACCTGCGCACCATCGCCTTCATCCTGGTAATCGCGGCGGTGGTGCAGTTCACCGAGCTGGTGGTGCGCAAGACCTCGCCCCTGCTCTACAACGTGCTGGGGATCTTCCTGCCGCTGATCACCACCAACTGCGCGGTGCTGGGCGTGGCCCTGCTCAACGTCCAGGAGGCACACAATTTTGTCGAGTCGGCCCTGTACGGTTTCGGCGCCGCGGTCGGTTTTTCGCTGGTGCTGATCCTGTTCTCCGCGATCCGCGAGCGCATCGCCGTGGCCGATGTGCCGGTGATGTTCCGCGGCAGCGCCATCGCCATGGTCACCGCCGGGCTGATGTCGCTGGCGTTCATGGGCTTCTCCGGGCTGGTGCGGCTGTGAGCGTGCTTTACGCCATCCTCGCGATCGGCGGCCTGGCCGCTGCATTCGGGCTGATCCTGGGGTTCGCCGCGCAGCGCTTCCGGGTCGAGGCCGACCCGGTGGTGGACCAGATCGACGCCCTGCTGCCGCAGACCCAGTGCGGCCAGTGCTCCTACCCCGGCTGCCGGCCGTATGCCGAGGCCATCGCCGCCGGCGAGGCGGACATCAACCGCTGCCCGCCCGGCGGTCAGGCCACGGTCCAGGCCCTGGCCGACCTGCTCGACCGCGAGCCCACCCCGCTGGAGGAAGAAGAGCAGGAGAAGGCCGTCGCGATCATCGACGAGAACATCTGCATCGGCTGCACCCTGTGCATTCAGGCCTGCCCGGTGGATGCCATCCTCGGGGCCGCCAAGCAGATGCACACCGTGATCGAGGAGGAATGCACCGGATGCGAGCTGTGCATCGAGCCCTGTCCGGTCGACTGCATCACCATGGTTCCGGTCGGCACCGACATCACCGAATGGCGCTGGTCGGAACCGGAACCCTCGCCCATCGAGCAGCCCATCAAGCGGCCCATCCACGCCATCGCGGACGGTTCGGGGGCTTCCGACTGAGTCGGATGTCCGCAAACCGTTAGAATACGCTTATGCAGCTGCATCGCTTCCACGGGGGCCTGAAACTGGCCGACGAGACCGAAGCCAGCACCCGCGATCCGGTGCTGGTGATGGGCGTGCCTCCGCAGCTGATCGTCCCGCTGGGCCAGCACATCGGCGAGGCCGCGGAGCCCTGCGTGGCGGTCGGCGACTACGTGACCAAGGGTCAGCGCATCGGCCAGTCCAAGGGATATATCGCCGCCCACGTGCACGCCCCCAGTTCCGGGGAGGTGATCGAGATCGCCCCGCACGCGGTGCCCCATCCCTCCGGTCTGGACGCCCCCTGTGTGGTCATCCAGACCGACGGGCGCGACGCCTGGGGCGACACCCGCATGGAACCCTGGCTGGACTGGGATACCCGCGATCCGCGCAAGCTGCGCCAGCGCATCCGCGACGCCGGCATCGTCGGGCTGGGCGGGGCCGCCTTTCCCACCGCGGTCAAGCTCAACCCGCGCGCCGGTCAGCGCATCCATACATTGATCGTGAACGGGGCCGAGTGCGAGCCCTACATCAGCGCCGATGACATGCTGCTGCGCACCGCCCCGGAGGCGGTGTTCGAGGGCATTCGCATCGTCGCCCACCTGCTGGACGTCGAACGGGTGCTGTTCGCGGTGGAAGACAACATGCCCGAGGCGATGCGGGCCCTCACCGAAAACCTGCCGGGCGAACTGCGCGAGCTGATCCAGCTGGTCTCGGTCCCCTCCCTCTACCCCACCGGCGGCGAACGCCAGCTGATCAAGGTGCTGACCGGCCAGGAGGTTCCCAGCGGCGGTCTTCCGGCCGATGTCGGGATGGTCTGCAACAATCCCGGCACCTTCAAGGCGGTCTGCGACGCGATCATCCAGGGGCGCCCCCTGCTGTCGCGCATCGTCACCGTTACCGGGCCGGGCGTGCGGCACCCGCGCAATGTCGAGGCCCTGCTGGGGACCCCGTTCGCCGACGTCATCGCCGCGACCGGCGGTTACGCCGATGGGGTGGATCGCCTGGTGATGGGCGGCCCGATGATGGGTTTCGCGGTCCACGACGACGCCATACCCGTGATCAAGGGCACCAACTGCCTGCTCGCCACTCGCCCCCAGGACACCCCGCCCCCGGGGCCGGTGATGCCCTGCATCCGCTGCGGCGAGTGTGCGGCCGCCTGCCCCGCCCAGTTGCTGCCGCAGCAGCTCTACTGGCAGGCCAAGGCCAAGGACTTCGACGCGATCCAGGACTACGGCCTGTTCGACTGCATCGAGTGCGGCTGCTGCGCGCATGTCTGCCCCAGCAACATCCCGCTGGTGCAGTACTACCGCTACGCCAAGAACGAGATCTGGGCGCGCGAGAAGGAACGGCAGAAGTCCGACATCGCCCGCGAACGCTATGAGTTCCGCCAGGAGCGCATCGAGCGCGAGGAACGCGAGAAGGCCGAGCGCATGGCCAGGAAGAAGGCGGCGGTAAAGAAGAAAGAGGGCGAGGAAGGCGCCGACGACGACAAGCAGGCCGCCATCCAGGCCGCGCTGGAACGCGCCCGCGCGCGCAAGGCCGCCAAGGCCGCACAACCCGCCGAGACCCCGGGGGACGGACAGGACAACGCCGGCACCGCGGAGGCCGGCACATCCAGCGAATCCGGCCCGCGCGATTCCACGGACTCGGGCAGCCGCTGATGCGCTTTCGCACCGAATCCTCGCCGCACATGATCCCGGCCCACTCGGTGGGCGGGGTCATGCAGCAGGTCCAGATGGCCCTGGTACCCGGCACCCTGGCCATGGCCTGGTTCTTCGGCTGGGGCGTCCTGGTCAACGTGGTCCTGGCGGTGCTGTTCGCCGTGGCCTTCGAGGCTGCGATCGTGGCGGCCCGCAAGCGCCCGGTCATGGCCACCCTGAGCGACAACTCGGCCATCGTGACCGGCTGGCTGTTCGCCCTTGCCGTACCGCCGCTGACGCCGATCTGGGTCACCCTGATCGGTATCGCCTTCGCGATCGTGGTGGCCAAGCACCTGTATGGCGGGCTCGGCTACAACCCGTTCAACCCCGCGATGGTCGGCTACGTGGTCGTGCTGGTCTCGTTCCCGCGGGAGATGGCCCTGTGGCCCGCGCCGGACACCCTCTCCGACCTGTCGCTGGGCCTGGGCCAGACGCTGCAGACCGTGCTCACTGGCAGCCTCCCGGCCGCACTCGAGTGGGACACGATCACCCGCGCCACGCCCCTGGACGCAATGCGCGAGGGCCTGGGAGCCGGGCGTACCGTCAGCGAGGTCACCGCGAGCCCGCTGTTCGGCAGCTTCAGCGAGACCAGCTGGGAGTGGATCGGCAATTTCTTCCTGCTCGGCGGCCTGTACCTGCTGTTCCGGCGCATCATCCACTGGCATATCCCGCTGGCGGTGATCCTGGGCGTGGCCATCCCGGCCGGCTTCTTCTGGATGCTGGACCCGGACTCCTTTGCCTCGCCGGCGTTCCACGTCTTCAGTGGCGCGGTCATCATCGGCGCCTTCTTCATCGCCACCGATCCGGTCTCCGCCTCCACCACGCCGCTGGGTCGCATCCTCTACGGCGCCGGCATCGGCGTGCTGATCTTCATTATCCGCACCTGGGGCGGCTACCCGGATGCGGTCGCCTTCGCCGTGCTGCTGATGAATATGGTCGCCCCGACCCTGGACCACCTGACGCGGCCGCGCATCTTCGGGCGCTCGCGCCGCGGACCGCCGCCGGGGGACGGGCATGCTTGACCTGAAGCCCCGCGACATCCTGCTGGCCACCGCCCTGCTCGCCGGCTTTGCGGCCGCCGGGGCGGGGATCGTCGCCCTCGTCCAGGGCACGACCGAGGCCCGCATCGAGGAGAACCGCATGGCGGTCAACCGCAACCGCATCGCGGAGCTGACCGGCGACCTGGATTACCGGAACGACCCCGTGCACGACACCATCGATCTCGGCCATGACCTCCTGGGCGGTGACCACCTGCCGGCCTGGTTCGCCCGCGATGCCGATGACGAAGTGGTCGGCATCGTGTTTTCCGCGATCGCGCGCGATGGCTACAGTGGCGACATCCACCTGCTGATCGGCGTAGATCGCGACGGCGAGCTCCAGGGGGTGCGCGTCTCCGCGCATCGCGAGACCCCGGGTCTGGGAGACGCCATCGAGGCCGAGCGCTCCGACTGGATCCACGACTTCGACGGCCGCTCGCTGGGGAACCCCCCGGCCGAGGACTGGCACGTGCGCAAGGACGGCGGCGTCTTCGACCAGTTCACCGGCGCCACCATCACCCCGCGTGCGGTGGTTCGCGCCGTTTATCGCACGCTGCAATACTTCGACGAACACCGCGAGGAGCTGCTGGCGACCCGGCCCGACGAAGCCCGCTCCATGGCGGAACCGCTCCCGCAGCCCGAGGACCACGGGGACGACGAGGCAAGCCGATGAACCCGACCCTGACCGACATCATTCGCGACGGCCTGTGGCACAACAACCCCGGGCTGGTGCAGCTGCTGGGGCTGTGCCCCCTGCTGGCGATCTCCGGCACCATGGTCAACGCGATCGGCCTCGGCATCGCGACCACCCTGACCCTGCTGCTGTCCAATGTGCTGGTCTCGCTGATCCGCAATCACGCGCGCCCGGAGATCCGCATCCCCGTGTACGTGCTGATCATCGCCTCCATCGTCACCGCGATCGAGCTGGCGATGAATGCCTGGTTCCACGGGCTGTACCTGATCCTCGGGATCTTTATCCCGCTGATCGTCACCAACTGCGCCATCATCGGTCGCGCCGAGGCCTTCGCCTCGCGCAACTCGGTGCCGCGCGCCGCCCTGGACGGCCTGATGATGGGCCTGGGCTTCACCGGCGTGCTGATCGCCCTGGGTGCGCTGCGCGAGGTCCTTGGCCAGGGCACGCTGATGGCCAATGCCCACCTGCTGTTCGGCGAGTGGGGGCACGGAATGACCCTGCAGCTCTATCCCTCCGAGCACGGCTTCCTGCTGGCCCTGCTGCCCCCGGGCGCCTTCATGGCCATGGGCCTGCTGATCGCCGCGAAGAACTGGATCGACAGCCAGTTCGAGCCGGAGCCGACCGCCAGCCGCGACGAGAGCGCCACCGATTCCGAAGCCGCGCCCGACAACGCCTGAACCGAACCGGCCTTGATTCCTGGCCGTCAGCCGGTAAACTTCCGGCGCCACGAATCCGTTCTACCGGGGCCGCGCGCCCCGGACACTCAAACGTCCCAGGAGATTGGCATGGCTGGACATTTCCCGTTTGCTGGCAAGCGCGGCACGCGCTACGGCCTCGCCCCGCGCGGCACGATCGCCGCCTTTTTCGAGAACCACGGGTTCAACGACGACCTGCAGGAGAAGTACTACAAGTGGTGGTACGACTGGGCCAAGGACTTCGTCGAGAAGGACAGCGACCTGTCCTACACCATGATCCGCAAGTTCGACAGCTACCCGATGGGCACCCACGCCCACCACTCGTTCCACCTGAACGACAAGTACTGGCCGAGCTGCCTGGACGAACTGGGTTCGTTCATCCGCGACGTCATCTTCCCGAAGCTGGACGAAAAGGCGATGCATGATCTGGAAGAGAAGCACGCCAAGCTGATCAAGGATCTGGAGAAGGAAGCCGAATCCAACCCGCGCGACGCCGCGCCGGATGTCGGCATGTTCCGCCACGTCTGAGCAACGCCACTACGCGAGTTGCCGGCCCCGCGAAGCGGGGCCGGTTTGTTTGGAGCCTCCGCATCCATGAACGCCGCAAAGCGAGAAGCCATCTTCGAGCGCCTGAAGGCGGCGAATCCCGAGCCGACCACCGAGCTCGAGTACGACACCCCCTTCGAACTCCTGATCGCGGTCATTCTGTCGGCCCAGGCCACGGATGTCGGCGTCAACAAGGCCACCCGCCGCCTCTACCCCGTCGCCAACACCCCCGAGGGCATCCTCGAACTGGGCCTGGACGGGCTGAAGGAACACATCAAGACCATCGGCCTGTACAACGCCAAGGCCGAGAACGTGATCAAGACCTGCCGCATCCTGGTCGACCAGCACGGCGGCGAGGTTCCACGCGACCGCAAATCGCTGGAGGCCCTGCCGGGTGTGGGCCGCAAGACCGCCAACGTCATCCTCAACACCGCCTTCGGCGTCCCCACCATCGCGGTGGACACCCATATCTTCCGGGTCGCCAACCGCACCGGGCTGGCCAGGGGCAAGACCGTGCTCGAGGTGGAGAAGCGCCTGATGCGCCTGACCCCGAAGGCCTACTTGCAGGACGCCCATCACTGGCTGATCCTGCACGGCCGCTATGTCTGCAAGGCACGCAAGCCGGAATGCTGGCGCTGCCCGATCGCCGACCTGTGCGAATACAAGGCCAAGACCCCGCCGCCCGCGGGCGCCTGACACCCCAACTCCGAGGACAACCCGCATGTACGGCAACCGCGACCAGATCCGTACCCAGTTCGTCGACGCCTGGCAGAAGGCGCAAGCCGGCGAGCCCGTCACCGACCTGGAGCAGCAACTGGTGGACGTGATCTCGGAACACCCCGAGTACCACGAATACCTGAAGGACCGCGAGACCGCGCTGACCGGCGAGTTCCCGCCGGAGCTGGGCACCTCCAATCCGTTCCTGCACATGGCGATGCACCTGAGCCTGCGCGACCAGGCGCGAACCGACCGGCCCGCGGGCATCCGCGAACTGCACCAGGGCCTGTGCGCCCGGTTTGGCGTGATGGACGCCGAGCACCGCATGATGGAATGCCTCGGCCAGACCCTGTGGGAGGCCCAGCGCAGCAACAGCGCACCGGACGAGAACGCCTACCTCGAGTGCCTCAAGCGCCTGGCGAGCCGGTAGCCGACTGTTCGGCCGGCGCCGGCTGCCGGTCCAGTCCCAGCCGATCCAGCAGCACCAGCATCGCGGGGGTGAACAGCAACGTCAGCGGCGTGGCAATGAACAGCCCCCCGGCGATCGCGGTCGCGAGCTGCACCCAGAAGCCGGTCACCGGCGCCCCGACGTAGAAATCCCTTCCGGCGAAGTCCACGGTCCAGGCCAGCACCATCGGCATCAGGCCGAGGATGGTGGTGATCGCGGTCAGCAGCACCGGCCGCATGCGCTGGGCCGCCGCGCGCAGGGCCGCCTCCAGGGCATCCAGCCCGCGCCCGCGCTGCTCGTTGTAGGTGTCGATCAGCACGATGTTGTTGTTCACCACGATCCCGGCCAGCGCCAGCACCCCGATCCCGCTCATCACGATGCCGAATGGCTCCCCGCGCAGCAGCAGGGCCAGTAGCACCCCGGCGGTGGAGAACACGATCGCCGACATCACCAGCAGCGCCTGCGAGAACCGGTTGAACTGGGTAACCATCATCGCGAGCATCAGGAACAGCGACAGCGCAAAGGCCGCGAGCAGGAAGCGCGCCGCCTCGGCCTGCTCCTCGGCCTGGCCGCGAAACCGCAGCTGCACCTCCGGGTCCAGGTCCATGCCGGCGATGCGCGCCTCCAGCGCGCGCTGGCGCTCGTCCACCAGGTAGCCACTGGCCGCATCCGCCTCGAGGCTGTAGGCGCGATCGCCGTCGCGGCGCTTGATCAGACCGGTGGCCGGTACCGGCACCAGTTCCGCGAAATGCGCCAGCGGCACCAGCCCGGTCGCGCCGGGCAGGTTCAGGGTGGCCAGTTGCTGCAGGTGGCGCTGCTCCGCCGGCAGGCGCAGGCGGATATCCACCTCCTCGTCGCTGTAGTCCGGGCGGTAGCTGCCAAGCTGGATGCCGCGGGTCAGCAGCTGCACCCCCTCGCCCAGCAGCGGCACGTCCACGCCGAAGCGCGCCGCCTGCTCACGATCGAAGCGCACCTCCAGCTCCACCCCGGGCAGTGGCAGATCGTCGGTCACGTCCTCGAAGCCGCCCAGCTCGTCCATCGCAGCGCGGATCTCGCGGATCACCGGCGCAATGCGGTCGGCCTGGCGGCTGGAGGCCTCGACCACGATCGGCCGGCCCTCGCGCGGCCCGCGTTCCTGGGCGCGAAACTGCAGGCGGATGCCCGGCAGGTCGGCGGTACGCTGGCGCAGGTCCTCGATGATCGCGGCCGCCGGCGGGCGCTCGCGCCAGGAGACCAGTTCCAGCTGGATCAGACCGACGAGATCTTCCGGGTAGTCGCCCTGCAGCCGCCCGAGCTGGGTACCGATGGTCCGCGCATAGACATGCTGGATCTGCGGCACCCCCTGCAGGCGCCCCTCCACCTGTCGCACCAGGGCGTCCGCCTCCCACACCGACAGGTCGCCGCGCGCCTGTACCTGCACCTGCACGAAGTCCGGCTCCACCTGCGGGAAGAACTCCACCCCGCGCCCCTGCTGGGCATACAGCGCATAGGCGGCGGCGACCAGCGCCAGCGTGCCCGCGAGCGTCCAGCCGGGGCGACGCACCAGCGGCTGCAGCAGGCGGATGTAGGCGCGGGTCAGGCCCTGCAGTTCGTCATAGCGACCATCCTCGGCCGCGCGCACGTAGCGCGTCTGGGCCGCGTTGATCGGCCGGCTCTGGCCGATCACGGCCCCCAGCGCCGGGATAAACACCAGCGCCATCGCCAGCGAGGCGATCAGGGTCACGATCACCGTGGCTGGCAGGTAGACGATGAACTCACCGACCATGCCGGGCCACAGCAGCATCGGCGCGAACACCGCCAGCGTGGTCCCGATCGCGGTGGTGATCGGCCAGGACATGCGCTGCGCCGCGGCGCGGAAGGCCTCCCGGCGCGGCATGCCCTCGGCCACATAGCGGTCAGCCAGCTCCACCACCACGACCGCGCCATCCACCAGCATGCCGACCACCAGGATCAGCCCGAACAGCACCACCACATTGAGCGTGAAGCCCATCAGATAGATCGCCAGGATGCCGCCGAGGAAGGCCCCGGGGATGGCCACCCCCACCAGCAGGGCCGCGCGCGCGCCCATCATTGCCAGAATCACCAGCGCCACGATCAGCACCGCAGCGATCACGCTGTTCTCGAGATCGCCCAGCAGGTCGTCGACATCGCGCGCCATGTCCTGCAGGTAGGTGACCTCGACCGTCTCCGGCCAGTCGGCCCGCGCCGCCTCGATGGTCGCGCGCGCGGCCGCCACCACCTCCAGGATGTTGGCCTCCGAGGCCTTGCGGATCTCCAGCGACACCGAGGGCTGTCCGTCGATGCGGGTGAAGCCCTCCGGGTCCAGATAGCTCTGGCGGACCTCGGCGACATCGCGCACCCGCACCACCGCGTCGCCCTCCACCCGGATCGCGGTATCCAGCACGTCGTCGACGTCATCGATGGTGCCCGGCACCCGCAGCGGGATGCGCCCGGCGCCGGTATCCAGCGCCCCGGCCGCAACCAGACGGTTGTTGCGTTCGATCGCCCGGGTCAGCTCGTCGAACGACAGCTCGAAGGTCTCCAGCACCAGCGGATCGACCAGCACCTCCATCTGCTCCTCGCGATCGCCGCCGACATCCGCCTCCAGCACCCCGGGGATCGCCTCCACGCGGTCGCGCAGGTCGCGCGCCAGACGCACCAGCGTGCGCTCGTCCAGCGGCCCGGACAGGTTCAGCGTGAGCACCGGGAACAGCGACAGGTCGACCTCGGAGACGCTCGGGTCCTCGGCCCCGGCGGGCAGTTCCGGGCGCACCTGGTCGACCTCCTCGCGCAGGTCCGACAGGGCCCGGCGGTTGTCCCAGCCGGGCTCGAAGTCCAGCCGCACCAGGGCAAAGCCCTCGCCGGCCCAGGACTGCATCTCGTCCACCCCGGGCAGGGTCTGCAATTCGCGCTCCAGCGGGCGCAGCATCAGGCGCTCGGCATCCTCCGGACTGACCCCCGGATAGGGCACGGACACGAAGAAGATGGGGATGTCGATCTCGGGGGCCGCCTCCTTGGGCACCACCTGGTAGGCGGTCGCGCCCAGCACCAGGATCAGTAGCAGGAACAGCAGCACCGTCCGGGCGTGCTCCACCGCCCAGGCGATCAGGGCCTTCACCGCAGGGCCTCGCCCACCGGTTCCGGCCCGGCCGCGCCCGTCGATGCCTCCATGGGCCGGGGCCGCACGGTCTCGCCCGGGGTCACGAAGCCGTGGCCCATGGTGATCACCCGCGCGCGCTCCGGCAGCCCGGTCACCCAGACGCCGTCGGTGGCGGCACGGATCACCTCGACCGCGTGGAAGACCACCCGGTCGTCGTCATCCACCGTCTTCACCCCGACCCGGCCGCTGTCGTCCAGCCCCATCCAGGCCGGCGACAGCTTGTGCGCCGCGACCGTCTCGGTCGGGATCTCGACCCCGGCGCTGATCCCCGAGGGCAGCGCCTCGTCGGCATTCGGGACCTCGACCTCCACGCGGAAGGTCTGGGTGCCAGCCTCGGCCACCCGCGAGACGAACCGCACCTCGCCCTCGGCGCGACGCCCGTCGAGGAAGCGAATACGCGCCGCCTGGCCCGACTCCACCCGCCCGATCTGGTGCTGCGGCACGTGCACCACCGCCAGCAGCGGGTCGTTGTCCACGATCTCCGCCACCGGGTCTCCGCGGGCCACGAAGTCGCCCCGCTCCGCCAGGCGCTGATTCACCACCCCGTCCACCGGGGCGATGATGCGCGTGTTGCGGATATCCAGCTCGATCGCCTCCAGCTCCGCCCGGGCGGCCTCGCGCTCGGCCTCGCGGGCCTCCAGCTGGGTGCGAGATACATGGCCCTGATCGTGCAGCCGCTGGGCGGCCTCGTATTCGCTCTCGGCGCCGCGCAGCCGGGCGATCGCCTGGCGCCGGCGCGCCTCGCGGTCATCCATGCGCAGCCGCGCCAGCGGCGCGTCGGCCGCCACGCGTGCCCCGCGGGCCACCTCCCACTCGGCCACCTGGCCGGCGGTCTCGGCGCGCACCAGCACGCGCAGATCCGGCTCCACCCGCCCCTGCAGCACCAGCAGGCGCTCCACCGGCTCCGCCTCCAGCGCGGTCACGGCCACGGCCATCGGCTGCGGCTCGGCCGCCCGCGGCGCCTCGTCGGCCTCGCGCCCGAACATCCCCGAGGCGATCCAGAGGATCACCAGCAGCAGGATGCCCAGCGCGATCAGCACGCGCGTCTGTTCGCGCAGGCGCTGCCACCAGGAATCAGCCATCGCCCCGTCTCCCCTGTGTACCGGCGGTACTCATTTTGCCCCGCCGAACAGGCGCTGCCACCAGCGCCGGCGGCTGCCGGTCGGCGGCATCGCCGCCTGCAGGTCCACCGGCGGCACGCGCGACAGCACCCAGCCCGGCAGCACCCGCAGCCCCGAGGAGCCGCAGCTGGAGCCGAGGTTGTTGGGGTCGAAGATCTTCACGAATTCCGGCACCTCGCGGTCATCGACGTAGACGATCCCGCAGTAGTCCTCGTCGTGATCCTGGCGCAGCAGGGTGTCGACCTCGTCGATGAAACGCCGGAAATCCTCTGCGGAGACCGGTTCCACGGGCACGGTATCCCCTACCGCGTAGACGTACCAGCCGCCATCGGCGCGGTCGCGCAGCAGCGTCCACAGCCGCTCCAGCTGCTCCCAGTACAGGATGCCGGTGGAACCGGCCTCGAAACGTTGCAGGAAGTCGGGCACGGGCCCCTCGGGCGCTGGGTTCATACGGAGATCCGTTTGCTCGGGAAAAGCCCTTATCCTAGGGAAACACTGATCAATGTACACACTCGCGTTGGCACCCCAGGTTCTTCGAGACCAGGCGCGTCGTGCGGCGGGTAGTGGTTCTACCCGCCCGTTTTTGATGGATTCGGGGCGCAACGCAGGATCGGGGAACCTGGGGTGCCAACCCCACAACCTATTGAACGAAGGGGCACGGCCGCCCGTTGTTGACAAAAACGGGCGCGGGAACGGCGTTGCGGCTCCCTTGTGCAGAATGACTGCACGGCAGTCACCGCGCCTTGTTCGCACGCAAAAGCGAGTCGAGCGCGAGCGTGCACATTAATCAGTGTTTCCCTCGGGAAACAGCGGTGAATGTACACGCTCGTGTAGTTCCCGCATGGCTTGCAGGGAACCCCCGACCGGGGCCAGGCTCTTAAACGGAAAGCCTTTAGCCAAGAAGACTGCGCCATGCGAACCATCTCCCACGCCACTTCCCTGCGCGCCGAGCCGGAACGGGTCTTCGAGTTGCTGAGTCACGTGCCCAACTTTGTCGACCTGTGCGACCACGTCGAGCATATCGAGTGCCTGGGTGACGACTGCTATCGCTGGACCATTCGGGCCGCCGGGATGCGCATGGATTTCGATGTCGAGGTCTGCACCGCGATCGCGCCGGAGCACTTTGCCTGGCGCTCCATCCGCGGGGTGCAGAACCGGGGCAGCTACCGCCTGAGCCCCGAGGGCGAGGACCGCACGCGCGTGGAGTTCGAACTGGAGTACAAGCTGAACCCGCTGCTCGACGCGGCCGTGCGGCGCGCGGCCCAGTCGCTGGTCGACCGGGTGTCGGGCCAGCTGATGGCACGGGCCCAGCAGCGGCTGGACGCCGAGGCGGCCCGTTCCTGACCCCAAACCTGAACCCAGCGTGGCCGGGTGTCAGGCGGTCTCCGCCGCGGCACTGGCATCGGGGCGCGCCAGCAGGTCGCGCAGGGTGCGCCCGTTCAGGCGCTCCTCGCGCGCCTGATCCACCTCTTTCAGCGTCGTCTCCACACTCAGGCTGCCGCGCAGACGACGAATGGCGTGGTCATCACTGTCCTCGCGCAGCGCCTCCAGGATTTCGTCCACGCGGATCGCGTCCAGGTCGCGGGCCGGTACCAGATGCTGGCCCTCGCTTCCCGCCTTCAACAGCAGACCGGCTTCTTCCAGCCGGCGCGCCGCATCACCCAGGGCATTGCCCGGCACCGCCAGGGTCGCCGCCACCTCGTCCAGGGTCGGTGCCGGGCGCCCGTCGTGGAAGCGCTGGCCAACCTGCTGCATCAGGTGCAGCCCCATGCGTTCGCGTGCCGCCCCGGACAGGCGCAGGCGGATGCCGCGCACGTTCATGTACTCCGGGTGCTGGACGAAGAAGGCGACATTGGCCCCGATCAGCAGGATCAGCCAGGCGAGGTAGATCCAGATCAGCAGCATGATCATGATGGCGAAGCTGGAATAGATCGCCGCATAGCGCGTTGAACCCGCCACCATGTTGGCGAATACCCAGCCCACGCTCTGCCACAGGAAACCGGCCACCACCGCGCCGATCAGCGCCGGGAGGATCTTGACCCGGGTGTTCGGCACGAACACGTAGATGAACGCGAACGCGGAGATGATCAGGATGTACGGCACCAGCCGCGAGATCTCGGTAATCAGCATGCCGAAGGGTTCGACCCCGGCAATCGCCTGCATCGCGGCCGATGACATCACCGTGGCGGTCAGCCCCAGCGCCGAGACCACCAGCACCGGACCAATCAGGATCACCGACAGGTAGTTGGAAAAGCGCTGGGCCAGGCTGCGGCTGTTCTCCACCCGCCAGATGGTGTTGAAGGCCAGCTCGATCTTCTGCACCAGTGCGATGACGGTATACACCAGGAACAGCAGGCCCACGAAGCCGAGCACGCCCACGCGCATATTGTCGACAAAGTCGAGCACGTTGTGGGCGATCTCCACCCCCTGCTCGCCCAGCGGCTCGAGCACGCCCAGCAGGAACGGCTCCACCGCATTGTGGGCACCAAAGGCCTTGAGCACCGAGAACGACAGCGCCAGCAGCGGCACCATCGACAGCAGGGTGGTGTAGACCAGGCTCATCGCCCGCAGCGTCAGCTGGCCCTCGGAGACCTCGCGGGCCAGGCCGAACAGGCCCCGCACGACACCCAGCGGGACCGCCTTCCACCAGGGCAGCGCCGACAGGTCCGTGTCCTGGACCAGCTCGACCAGCTGGCGCCGGCGGGCATCCAGGCGTTCGGCCCAGGCTACGCCCGCCACGCATTACTCCCGTGGGTATGTGGCCCCGTCACCAGGCCCTACTTCTGCCGCCACTGGCCGTTACGGTCCTGGTACCAGTAGCCCGCCGGGGCCTCTTCCACCCAGACGCGGGCAAAGGTCTCGCGGATCTGGCGTTCCCAGTCCGGGCGGTCATTGGCGCGCGCGATCTCGCGGTAGAGCGAATCGCGGTCGGAGTTCTCCTCGCTGACCTGGCGCTGTACGGTGCTGCGGTCCCGCAGTGGCACCTCGGAGAGGTCGCGGATCACCACGTCGCCGTTGTTGCCGAACCCGATCGCCCCGCTGCGGAAATGCGGGGCCAGCTGCGGCGCCCGCTCGCGCATCGAGGCCCGGATGCGATTGATCGCCGGGGTCTCGATCTGCAGGTCCGGGCTCTGCGCCGCGGCCGGGCTGACCAGACGCTCCAGCACCCAGGCCAGCACCGGCGTGCTGCCCGTCGCGGCGCCGGCATGACGCGGCTGGGCCGGAAGCTGCGCACCGGACTCGGACTGCGGCGCGGCCTCGCTGTCCGGCACCTGCAGCGCGTCGCGCACGATGGCACGCGCCGCCTCCTCCGCAGCCGCGGTGGGAAAGTAGATATTGATGGTCACGCAGCCGGCCAGCAGGGCAAACACCAGCGCCAGTCCCGGAACACTCCACAAAGCCTTCATGCCTGTCATCCCTTGTTCGAGCGGGTCCGTCCCGCATGTGCCCAATCTACACCATCATCCTGAATGACAACCAAACGCCAGGGAAACACGGATTGATGTACACGCTCGCGTTGGTACCCCAGGTTCCCCAATCCTGCGTTGCGGCGCTTGCCGGTAGCGCCACTTCCGGCTGCGCACCGCGCCTTGTTCGCACGCAAAAGCGACTCGAGCGCGAGCGTGTACATGAATCCGTGTTTCCCGGGTTCGTCACTGCACCACCGGGCCCTCGCCCGCCTGGATCGTGGCCAGGCGGTTGATCAGCTCCGGCCAGTCGACCCGCCGGTTGTACCCGATCACCTGGATCTGCGGCAGCCCGCCACCCTGGACCAGTACGAACCCGTCATCGGGGCGATCGGCGACGCCAGAGGCGGTGCATACGTCCCCGCGCAGCTCGCAACGGAAACCCAGGCGGCGATAGCTGAAGTTCTCGAAGAAGCGCAGAAAGATCGACGACGCCGCCGCCTGGATCCCGCCGCCCAGCTCGGTGATGTTTTCCACCGCGCGCTGGCTGATGCGCCGCCGCCCCGGCGCGTCCATCGGCGTCATCAGCTCCAGATCCATATGCACCGGCGACCAGTCCACCATCACCAGGTCGTTCACGTGGCCCGACAGACGGCCCTGGATACGCCCGAAATCGAAGGCACGGGTGACCAGTTCCAGATCCAGGCGCTGAATCTGCGTCGACAGCCCCAGCTCCGGGGCGTAGCCGAACAGATCGTGGATATAGACATCGCGCAACACCACCTCGCCGTCAAACACCTGCACCAGCAACCGCCCGTCCACGTTCAGGTCGCCATCCTCCAGGCGGACGCGCGGGATCATTCCCGCCACCTGCCCGGAGAACCGGGGCCATCCCAGCACCTCGGTCAACGGCTCCAGGCTGATGGCCCGGATGCCGCCCTGAAACTGCACATCCGGCCCGGTCTCCGTCTGCTGCAGACTGAAGGCCCCGACCCGCAGCCCACCATCGAGGATCGGGATCTCGGTCGCCTCCAGTAACTCCAGTCCCTGTGGCCGCGCCCGCACCTGCGCGCTGAAGGCATCGAACGGGAGCCCGTAGAGATGGGCGGCATCCACTTCGATGCGCCCCGGACCGCCCGGCACCGTGTCCGACCAGTCGAGACCACCCCGCGCCCCACTGAGACCGAAGCGTCCCCGGCGATCCTGCGCCTCCACCCCGGACCACTCCGCACGCATGTAACGCGGCATGGAATCCTGCAGTTCGATCTCGCCCGCCAGGTGACCCGCGACATCCAGCTCGCCCAGCGGGGTCCCCACCAGCCAGGGCGACAGCAGGGTGTCGTAGATCACCCCCAGCGCCGCGATCTCCGCCTGGACCCGGCCCTCCAGCCCGCGCCCGGGCGCGAACGCCAGGTCCTGCCCCTGCAGGGCCGCCGCCGCCCCATAGTCCAGCGAGAGCAAATCCGTGCGCGCCGAGCCGTTGTCGGCGTCCGCCACCAGGCCACGGGCCTCCAGCACGACCGGCCCCTCGGCGTCGAGATCCACGAACCAGGGATCCACGAACACCACGCCTGCCGTCACGGCCGCCTCCACATCCCAGCCGTTCGCGTCCCCCGCGACCCACAGTCGCGCATCCAGCTCCTCGCCCGCCTGGAGCCCGAGGTCATCGCTGAAGGCGAGGTCATGGACCCGCAGGGTGCCTTCCGAACGGCCGCGTTCACGCCAGCGCAGCGCGACATCCGCCCGGCCCTGGCCAAGGTGCACGGGCAGCTCCATCGGCAGGCGCGGGGAGGCGGCCAGCGCCGCCAGATCAATGCCGTCGAGATCGGCCCGCACATCCCAGCCGCGCGCCGGGTCGCGGTGCACACGAACATCCCCGCTGGCCCCGAACCAGCCCGGCCAGGCGCCCGCCAGGGTCAGCTGACCGCTCTCGCGGCCCCAGACCAGGCGCACCCGCGCGCCGCGCAGGTCCAGATCCCCGGCATCCCCCCAGAGTCGGGCGGCCTCGCAGCGGACCTCGGTACGGCCGAGCCGCAGGTCGCCACATTCCACCCGCAGTCGTCGCAGGGTCCCGATCGGGGCGGGAAGCTCGACGCGTTCCGCGCGGATTTCCAGCGACAGGCCTTCGCGCGTCCATTGCACCCGCGTACTCAGGCCGCGGGCATCGAGATCCTCGCGCAGCAGGGATTCGATCTGCAGGTCGAGCTGGATACCGGTGGCAGCCGATGCGGATTCGGCGGCCATCGCCGACCCCGCCAGCAGGAAAAGCACCAGCCCGGCCGCCGCGGCCACTGCGCCCGGTGCACCGCGCCGCGCGTGCATCAGGCCGGGTCGCCCCGCTCCGGCAGGCGATCGCGCAGCGGGCGCGCCAGACGCGCCAGCCACTCGCGCAGGGCGAAGCGGGAGGTCTCCAGGGCATCCAGTCGCGGCAGGAAGTCCTCGACCCGCATCGGGTCGCCGGTCGGGCCGCGAAAGCCGGCCGGGGCCGGGTCGGCGGCCAGTCCCGCGCGCTCGAAGCAGGCCAGTGCACGCGGCAGATGCAGCGCCTGGGTCACCACCAGTACCCGCTGCACATCACTGTTCTGGAGTCGCTGGCGGGTGTGGGTGGCGTTCTCGCAGGTGTTGCGCGAGGTGTTCTCGAGCCAGCGCACCGGCACCCCCAGATCGCCCTGCAGGCTCGCCGCCATCAGCTCGGCCTCGGAGCGCCGCCCCGGCAAGGCACCCGGACGCCCGCCGGAGACCAGGATCGGCAAGCCGGTATCGCGGTGCAGCCGCGCCGCATGGCGCAGGCGCTCGTGGGTCCGCGGGTTCAGGGCGTCACGCCCGCCGTCCTCGGCGCGCCCGGGCCAGCGGCCACCCCCCAGCACCACGATGGCATCGGCCCGGCCCACCGCGATTACGCCGTCGCGCAGGTCACGCTCGATGCTGTGGGCCAGCGGCTGGGCCACGATGTTCAGGCTCGGCAGCACCAGCGCCAGCAGGCCCAGGGCGAGCAACGCCCGCCCACCCCGCCAGTCGGCCCACCACAAGGCCACGCCCACAAGGGTCAGCGTGATGCCCAGACCGGGCGGCAGCAGCAGGTGCTCGGCGATCGTCTGCAGGGTGGCGAGCACGAGAGTCTCCGCCCGCGACCGGGGTTACTTCTTGCCCGGGGAGTAGAGATAGTGGGCGTAGGTGGCCACGTCCTCGGAGACCCGGCGGATCAGGTGATCCAGGCTGATGATGGCAAACTCGAGCAGGTTCACCGCGATGTACGGCTGCTCGACACGCAGGCGGTCGTACATGGAGCGCGACAGGCGCAACAGGCGGGTATTGTCGCTCAGGGCACGCATGCGCACGCCGCGCGGCACGCGGTCGAAGAACGACATGGACCCGGCCAGTTCGCCGGTCTGCATGCGGCCGACCTCGATCTCCTGGCTGCCGTCGTCGTGGTACAGCGCAGCGGTCCCGCTGACCACGAAGAACAGCGACTCCCCGACCTCGCCGATGTCCGCGATCACCTGCTTGTGATGGGTCTCCACCACTTCCAGGTACTCGAGCAGGACTTCGACCTCGGCCGGCGTCAGGGACGCCGAGATCGGGTGCTTGGAGAGGAATTCGGTCAGCAGTTCCTTGGACATGGAGAGGGTTCCTTCTGACGGGTCCGCGGTAGAAGTGAGAGTGCTTTAGAGTATAACGAACACGGCCCCGGGACGGGGCCGACACGCCACGGAACGCCGGGGAGGTAGCCCTTGATCGACATCGACGTCCTGCGCCGTAACCTGCCGCGACGCCTGCGCGAGGGGCGCACCCTCCTGCTGGTCGCCGCCCCTGAGACCACGGACAGTCCACCGGATGTGGAGCAGGAAACGGTGGCAGCGTTTCTCGAGCATCCGCCCGAGCCACGAGTGCCGCTGGTCCTGCTCCCGGACACCCTCAGCGCGCTGGATGTGACCACCGGACAACAACTGCTGGGCGGCCTGCGCGACCGCTGGGCCGACGAGGTGCTGATTCTGCATCGGCTGGACGACCAACGCTGGGACCTGAACGACTTCCTGGCGCTCGGATTCCGGCGCGACCCCGAAGCCGAGACCGCCGCGCCGGATCACGCGGTCTATCGCACCAGCCTGTACGACTACAAGCTCACTCCCGACTGGCTGAACGCCCGGTTCTGGGCGAACCCCGAGATGTGGGACAAGGCCCGCTGGTAACGCTGTGCCGGGCGAATCGCGACGCGGGGACTACTCGTCGCGGGGGTTCAGGCGCGGATGCGTCTCGTCACCCCACCACCAGACCAGCGCACCGGATGCAAACATCGCGATCACCACGAACCAGAAGCCCCAGATCACCGAGCCGCCCAGGTGGGCCACGATGCCCAGGCCCAGGGCCCCAACGCCGTACCCGAGATCGCGCCAGAACCGGTAGGTACCGATGGCCGAGCCGCGCCAGTTCGGGTGCGCAATGTCCGCCACCGCCGCACTGAGGTTCGGGTACAGCAGCGCCATGCCGAACCCGGTCACCGCCGCCGCGAAGGACCACCACAGTACGCCCTCGCCGAGCAGGGTCAGGGCGACCCCGCCGCCACAGATCCACATTCCCCAGATGATCGGCTGGCGTCGCCCCACGTGATCGGACAGACGCCCGGTAAGGAACTGCGAACCGCCCCAGACGAAGCCGTAGATCCCGACGACCCAGCCGATCGCCGCCAGACTGAGCCCCTGCTGATACAGGAACACCGGGTAGAACACCCAGACCAGCGCATCCACGAACTTCTCCACCAGCCCGGCCTGGCTGAACGCCGCCATGCGCCGGTCACGCCAGGACATCAGGGTGAACACCTGCCAGGTCGTCAGCGTGTCGGGGATATTCGTCGGGTAACGCGGCACCGGGCCGGTGGACTGACCGGCCGCATGCCGGGCACCCTCGGCCTTTGCCCAGTCGAGGGTCTCGCGCACGAACACGGCGGTCATCACGATCGCCAGGGCGATCACCACCAGGCCGAAGATCAGCAGGCCCCAGCGTGGCCCGAACGCGGCCGCCATATAGCCGGTCACGATCCCCGCCACGGCAACCCCGACATACCCGGAGAACTCGTTCATGCCCATGGTGAAGCCGCGCTCGTCGGCCCGGGTGATATCCATCTTGGCGGTCTGCGTCATCGACCACGCCAGCCCCTGGTTCACGCCCAGCAGGACGGTCGCCGCGACGATCCAGCTCCAGGACGGTGCGTAAAGGATCATGAACGGGATCGGGATGGCCGCCACCCAGCCCAGCATCAGGACCGTCTTGCGCCCCAGCCGCTCGGACAGGCGCCCGGCAACGAAGTTGAGCGCCCCCTTCACGACCCCAAAGGCGACCACGAACGCGGTCAGCAGCATGAACGAGCCCTCGGCCACACCGAACTCGCTCTCCGCCAGCGCCGGCACGACCGTGCGCATCATCCCGATGGTCAGGCCAACGAAGAAGACCTGGATCAGTTGCTGCCCGAACTGCCCGAGGTTCTCCCGAATCCCGTGCGTCAGATGGGCGTAGGCTTCCGCGGCCTTGTGATGGTCCGTCATGAAGAGTCCCTCTGCTATCGGATCAGGAGGCGATATTCGCCGCGACGTAGGCATCCATTCCCACCGGGCGCGGGGGGATGTTCTGGGTCAGAAAATCGACGAACGCCTCCCGCTCACCGATCGCAAGCCCCGGGTTGAAGCGCTTTTCGAACCCGAGCGTCGACGACGGCTTCCCGGACAGCCCCGCGCCGCAGGCACTGCCGGCATAGTGACCGGGATAGATCTCCAGTTCGTCCGGAAGGCCCAGGAGGCGCTCGTGAAGGCTGTCGAACAACCGTCCCGCCATCTCGCGCTCCCGCCCGGCCAGATCGGGGCGTCCAACACTGCCGATGAACAGCGTATCGCCCGTAAGAACGAACCAGGGCTGGTCCCCGCGGCGTTTGTCGGTCACCAGAAGACACAGGCTGTCCTCCGTGTGACCGGGGGTATGGATCACCTCGACCTCGACGTTGCCGACCTCGAGCCGATCGCCATCCTCCAGCGCATGGAAGTCGAACTCCACCACCGAACGATCCGACGCATGCAGGCAATACTCCGCCCCGGCACGTCGGGCCAGGTCACGGCCACCGGAATAGTGATCGGCATGCACATGCGTGTCGATCACATGCGTGATGGCAACACCCGCCTCGGCGGCCCGCTCCAGGAACCATTCCTGGTCCCCGTCCACGACATCCACCGCGATGGCCTTGCCCAGCGATCCACAGCCGAACAGGTAGGACAGCGACGACTCCCGGGTGGGTAATTGATGAAAAAACATGACACTCCTCCTGGACCGTTCACCGGTCGCGTTCTTTTTGTCGGTTGTCCTCATCGGCGCTCACGGGCAGACCGTGGTAGCGCCACTCCGCGATGCCGTCCTCGAGCCGGCTGGCCCGGATGCCGTGCCGACCCAGGATCTGGACGGCCTCGCTCGCCATCAGGCAGTACGGTCCTCGGCAGTACGCCACCACGGGGCGGTCAGTCGGCAATTCGCCCAGCCGGTCGCGCAATTCGCTGACGGGGATGGATCGGGCATAGGGAAGATGGGCGCTGGCGTATTCCATGCCCGGACGTACGTCGAGCACGATCACCTCGCCGCGCCGCGCCCGCTCGAGTAGCTGTTCGCCCGCCATGGGGGCCAGATCGCCCGCACCCTCGGCGATCTCTCGAGTGGCGGCCTGCAGCTCCAGCAGCCGTTCTTCGGCCAGTGTTCGCAGCATCACCCAGAAATCGGCGACATGCCGATCGACCAGGCGGTAGAACATGTACCGGCCTTCGCGCCGGGCCTCCACCAGCCGCGCAAGGCGCAGCTCCTTCAGGTGGGCACTGGCCAGCTTCACGCTGATCTCCGCGTCCGACGCCAGTTGTTCGACGCTCTTCTCCCCCTGCACGAGGATCTCGATCAGCTCCAACCGCTTGGGACTGGCGGCCGCGCGGGCAATGCGGGCCACCTGTTCGTACAGGAGGTCTTTGAGTTCGCGTCCGGACACCGCACACATTCCAATATTCGTTGGAATATAAGCTAACCAACGCGCGCCGCCAACGCAAGCCCTGCTTGCGCACCCGCGCGGGACCGGACCCTCCGGTTTTTGGGGCATTCTGGCGAACGCAGTAATTCCTGAGTACGGTACTCTGGAACTTCAATTAGAAGTTGCTTACTAACTGAATGACTATCCCGTGCCCACGGGCACCCTTCCCCTGCAAAAGGAGGACGTCATGAGCCAGCTGATCAACAACTTCCCGGCCGACGGCGTGGTCACCATCAATCGCGTGATCCTGAAGCCGGAGTACACCATCGACGACCTGCAGGAGCGTGTCGCGGTACTCTGCGAGAACGTGAAGACCTACCACTCGGATACCGGCTTTGTCGGCGGCTTTGTCGCCCTGAACTCCGGCGCGGTCTCCAACGAGGGCTCGACGATCGGCCAGGCGGTCGAGAGCCCGATGAAGGACAAGGAAGCGCTGATCATTACCTTCTGGAACAGCTTCGAGGAACACGAGGCGTCGCATCAGAGCGAGACCTTCCAGCCCCTGTTCCAGCAGGTCCTGGAACTGTGCGAGAACGGGAACGAGGAGATCGCCTACGAGATGCTCTGGTCCGGCGCGGCCTACGACCCGGAACAGGCCAAGGCCGCCCGCGAGGCCAAGGAAACCCACGCGGCCTGACGGCCGCATGCCGGGAGCGATCCCGGACCAAGGAACTGTCGTCTCTCCAACGACTGTACCCATTGCCGGGGCCTAACGCCCCGGCTTTTTTGTCGGCCGCCCTGGTCGCGCCTCCATAACGCCCTGCAGGAGCCTGCTTGCAGGCGAATTCCCCTGACCACGTCTGACTTTGGCAGGGGCTTCGCCTGCGAGCAGGCTCCTGCGATTTTCGGGGTGTGCTGAACCGGGGGTCATCTCAAGCATCCGGGCTCTTGCTGACGCCGGAGATCCCGGCTCTGCGCTTCACCCCGGCCGGGTGACCGCATGGCCTCCGAACGCAGACGGGTGTCCTCTCGCCCCGGCCGCGCCGGCCCCAAACGAACGAACCCCGCGGCATGGCCACGGGGCTCGCTGGGTATGCCGAAAAGCATCGGTCTCAGCGCGATGCGTCGTCCCGATCCTCGGGCTCGTGCATCTCCGGCGGCGAAGACAGGGTGTGAGTCTTCTCGTCGTAGCGTCCCTTCAGCTCGTCGGTCTTGCTGTGTTCCCACAGCGGGACACCGACGAAATAACCCGCGCGCCCGATCGCATGGGCGGCCACCGGCGCGGTCAGCAGCAGGAAGCCGATCACCGCCACCGCGCGCGTGGTCACGCCGCCGTCACCGAAGTACACCGCGACCCCGACCATCATCAGGCCAGCCCCCAGCACGCCCGCCTTGGTGGTCGCGTGCAGGCGCATCGGCAGGTCGGGCATGCGCACCAAGCCCAGCGCCGCCACGACCATGAACGCCGCACCCACCACCAGAAACAGCCCCGTGAAGAACTCAGTCATCGTCGCGATGCCCCCCTTTCTCCAGGTAACGGGCAAAGCCGACCGCCGCGAGGAACGCGGTCAGCGCCAGCACCATCGCCACGTCGATGAACGGGGTGCGGCCGCTGGAGATTACATACACCGCGATAAAGCCGATCGTCAGCGATGCGATCAGTTCCAGCGCGACCACGCGATCGGGCAGGGTCGGCCCCAGATACAGCCGCCAGAACCCCAGCAGCAGGGCGATACTCAGCAGCACATTGGAAGCGATGATGGCGATATCGAACATCTGCATCCCCTGCGCCTAGCGCAGGACCTCCAGCGCGCGGTGTTCCAAGTACTTGATGGAGCGGATCACCTCGTCCCGATCCTCGATGTACATCACGTGGATGTACAGCACCTTCTTGTCGGTGGACACGTCGAGGCTCAGTGTTCCCGGGGTCAGCGAGATCAGGTTGGCGACGATGGTGATCTCGCCATCGGTCCTGGCATCCAGGGGGAAGGCGATCACGCCCGGCACCATGTGGTGGGTCGGCGTCATCACGTCATACGCCACCTTCAGATTGGACAGGAACAGCTCCCAGAGGAAGTAGCCAATGAACGCGATGAACTTGGGCACCCGCCGCGCGTAGCTCGAGAAACCCGGCTTGTCGCGCAGCGCGAAGGCCAGCAGCACATAGCCGAGGAAGAACCCCACGAGCAGGTTGCCGGTGCTGAACGTGCCGGTCAGGAAGACCCAGATCAGGGCCAGCGCGATATTCCAGGTCAGCGCGATCATGGCTGTGCCCCCAGTACCGCCTCGATGTACTGCGACGGATCCAGCAGCTGTTCGGCCGACATCAGGGCCATCTGGTAGATCGGCTCGCCGTACAGGCCAATGGCCACGGTCATCAGCGCCAGCATGATCACCGGGAGCCACATCCAGATCATCGGACCGGAGGTCACGTCATCGGTCTCCACGCCTTCCGGCTGCGCCTTCCAGAATACCTCGGCCCAGATCTTGATCATCGAGTAGAGCGTCAGCAGCCCCACCACCAGCGCGACCGCCACCACCCAGTAGGCCTCGGCCTCGATGCCCGCGCGGATGATGATGAACTTCGCGAAGAACCCGGACAGCGGCGGCAGCCCTGCCAGCGACAACGCCGGGATCAGGAACAGCACACCCAGCATCGGATTCGTGCGGTAGATCCCGCCCATCTGCTTCAGCTCGTGGGTGCCCTTCATCACAAAGGTGATCCCGCTGATCAGGAACAGATTCGCCTTCACGATGATGTGGTGCATGATGTAGAACACCCCGCCGACCAGCGCCAGCGGCGTAAACAGCGCCAGCCCCATGATCATGTAGCCGATCTGGCTGATGATGTGGAACGATAGGATGCGCCGGAACTCGTAATGCGCCGCCGCCCCGAGCACGCCGGTCAGCATGGTCGCGGCCGCGACCCACAGCAGGATCTCGTGGGTGTAGTCCACGTCCTGATTGAAGATCAGCGTGAACACGCGGAACAGCGCATATACCCCGACCTTGGTCAGCAGACCCGCGAAAAGCGCGGATACCGCGACCTTGGGCGTGTGATAGGAGGCCGGCAGCCAGAAGAAGAACGGGAACGCCGCCGCCTTCACCCCGAAGGCGACCAGGTACAGCATCGCGATCACGGTGATCAGCCCGGTGTCCTCCACCGTGGCCAGCTTGTCCGCGATGTCGGCCATGTTCAGCGTGCCGGTCAGACCATAGGTCAGGCCGATCGCGGTCAGGAAGATCATCGACGACAGCAGGTTCAGGGTGACGTACTTGATCGCCCCCTCCATCTGCGCGCGTTCCCCGCCCAGGATCAGCAGGGCGAAGGACGCGACCAGCATCACCTCGAACCACACGTAGAGGTTGAAGATGTCGCCGGTCAGGAAGGCGCCGTTTACCCCCGCCAGCAGCAGGTGCAGCAGCGGGTAGTAGCCGAACTTCTCCGACATCTTGCCGATGCCGGAGAGCGAATACAGCGCGGTGGCGAAGCCGATGATCCCGGTCAGCACCACCATGATCGCGGCCAGCATGTCGGACACCAGCACGATCCCGAACGGAGCGGGCCAGGAGCCCATCTCCATCACCACATGGCCGTGCTCCCAGGTATCCGCCAGCAGCCAGACGGAGACTGCCAGCATTGCGCCGGTGCCGAGCACGCCAAGCGAGCGCTGCGCGAAGTGCGAGCGCCAGAACATTACGGACAATGCGCCGAACAGCAGCGGCAGCACGACCGGAAGGGCTACCGACATCATCATCGATCGGTGTCCTTCATCTGATCCATGTCATCGGCCTGCACCACCTCGTAGGCGCGGTGAATCAGCACCACGGCGAATGCCAGCACCCCGAACCCGATCACGATCGCGGTCAGCACCACGGCCTGGGCCAGCGGATCGGCGGATACGCCCTCGGGCACCGTGTCGCCCGGCGCGATCAGCGGCGGCGCACCGGAGGTCATGCCGGCCACGGTGAAGATCAGCAGGTTGGCGGCATTCGACAGCAGTACCAGCCCGATCACCAGCTTCACGATCGAGCGGCGCAGCATCATGTAGATGGCCGCGGCATACAGGCCGCCCACCACAAAGGCCATGACGACTTCCATCAGTCTTCCGCCTCCGCGAGGTTCAGCATGATGGTCAGCACGGACCCGATTACCACCAGGTACACCCCGATATCGAAGATCAGCACGGTGGAGAGCTTCATCTCGCCGAACAGCGGCGCGGTGAACTCCCACCACTGGGCGGTGAAGAAGGCCTCCCCGCGGAACACCCCGGGGATCGCGCTGATCACGGCCAGCACCATGCCAACGCCCAGCACGTCGCGCGGGTCCACGCGCAGCACCTTGCGCGCCGACTGGATATCCATCGAGAACAGATACAGCACGATCGCCGCGGCCGCGACCAGGCCGCCGATGAAGCCGCCTCCCGGTTCGTCATGACCGCGCAGCAGCAGGAACACGGAGAACAGCAGCAGCAGCGGCAGCAGGAAATGCCCCGCGGTGCGCAGGATCAGGGAATGCATGTTCATCGGCGGTCCTCCGCGCGGAAACGCAGCATCGCGTACACCCCGATCGCCGCCAGCGCCAGCACGAAGATCTCGCCCAGCGTATCCAGCGCACGGAAGTCCACCAGGACCACGTTGACGATATTGCGGCCATAGCCGGAGGGCACCGACTCGTCAATGAAGTACTGCGAGATCGACGGGAACAGGCGCGCATCCAGGGTGCTCAGGATCAACAGCGTGATCATGCCGCCCATCACCAGCGCGATCCCGGCATCGCGCACCCGCAGCGCGGTGGACGACAGGTTCAAGAAACCCGGCAGGCGGAACAGCACCAGCACCAGCAGGATCACGGTCAGGGTCTCGACCAGCACCTGGGTAATACCGACATCCGCCGCGCTGTAAAGCACGTAGACCAGGGCCACGGTAAAGCCCAGCGACCCCAGCGCCGCCACCGCCCCCAGACGCGAGCGCGTCAGCACCGCGAACAGCATCGAGGCCACCAGGATCGCCAGGATCGCGACCTCGTGGATCTTCAGCGCGGCCCAGTCGAGGCCGCCCACGCCGACGTCGAACAGCTGCGCCGTCACCCCGACCAGGCCCGCGGTCATCGCGACGATCACGATCACGTAATAGCGCAGATAGCCGTTCTGCAGCACGCGGGTCTGCCACTCCGACAGTGCCACCAGGCCGTCCATCATCTTGAAGTAGCCCTTCTCCGGGCCGTATTCGGCCGCGCGATCCACCCACGCCAGCGCGCGGCGCGCCTGCTCCCAACGCCAGTACAGCACCCCACCGGCCACCAGGCTGAACGCGGAGATCGCCAGCGGCCAGTTGATCCCGTGCCACAGCGCCAGGTAGCCATCCACCGGCGCGCCCTGCACGCTGGCCGCCGCGGCATTGATCAGGCCTTCGTCCGCCAGTCCCGGGCCGAGACCGAAGATCAGCCCCAGACTCGCAAGCACCGCCGGGCCGGCGAGCATGGCCACTGGAGCGTCATGGTGCGGCGTCTTCGGTGTATCCACCTTGGGCCCGAACCACGGGCGAATACCGACGATCGCGGCCACCGCGACCCCCAGGATCGCGGTCAGCACCGCCAGCAGCGCGAGGATGCCGCCCAGGCTCGGGGCATCGAGCACGGCCTCCAGCATCAACTCCTTGGCGACGAACCCGAACAGCGGGATCACACCCCCCAACGACAGCGCCGCGAGAATCGCGAACGCGGCCGTGACCGGCAGCGCGCTGCGCAGCCCCCCGGTCTGCAGGAAATCCTTGGCACCGGCCTCGTGATCCAGGATACCGGCGACCATGAACAGCGCGCCCTTGTACAGCGAGTGCGCCAGCAGGAAGGCCATCGCCGCCATCAATGCGGTTTCGGTGCCGATCCCGATCAGCATGGTCAGCGTACCCAGGGCCATCACCGTGGAGTACGCCAGCACCTTCTTCACCCCGGTCGAGCGGAAGGCCAGGAACACACCGGTGAACATGGTCACCGCACCGAACAACGCCAGCGTGGTGAACCAGATGTCGGTGCCACCCAGCGACGGGTTCAGGCGCGCCAGCAGGTATACGCCGGCCTTCACCATGGTCGCGGAGTGCAGGTAGGCGGAGACCGGGGTCGGCGCAGCCATCGCGCGCGGCAGCCAGAAATGGAACGGGACCTGCGCCGATTTGGTGAAGGCCCCGATCAGGATCAGCAGCAACAACGGCAGGTACAGCGCATGCTCGCGCACCACGTCGCCGTTGTTGAGGATCTCGGACAGCTCCCAGGAACCGCCGGCCATCGCCAGCATGATGATCCCGGCCAGCAGCGCCAGGCCGCCGCCCACGGTGACGAACAGGCCCTGCAGGGCGTACTTCCGGGCGTCCGCGTTCTCGTGGTTGTAACCGATCAGCAGATAGGACGTGATGCTGGTCAGCTCCCAGAACACGAACATCGCGACCAGGTTGTCCGCCAGCACCAGCCCCAGCATGGAGCCCATGAAGGCCAGGATGATCACGTAGAAGCGCCCGAGGTCACGGTCCCCCTCGAGGTAGCGCCCGGCGTAGGTGACGATGAAGAAGCCGATGCCCGAGATCAGCAGCGCGAACAGCAGCGACAGCCCGTCCACCAGGAACGAGAGCTGGATATCCAGCCCCGGCAGCCAGGGCCAGGCCAGCACGATGGACTCGCCACTGGAGACCGCCGGCAGGAAACTCAGGAAATAGACGAACAACGCGGCCGGCAACAGACCCAGCACCCAGCCGCTGGCACGGCCGGTCAGGCGGTGCACCGCGGGGGCGGCTGCCGCCAGCAGGAACGTTGAGATAATTGCGTAGAGCATCCGGCCAGCTCAGTCCTTTTGGTTCCGGGCCAAGGACGCGGCCCGCGGCCACGCGTACAAATCGTTCCGTCGCAACCGAGACAGGCCGGCACCGACCGGCGCATGCCCGTCTCGAACGGTCGCGGAAGCCTACTGACTTGGGTGGGACCGCGCAAGAAACGTGATGTTCCTCGCGCGGACCGTTCCGGGAAACGCGCTGCCGGTCAGACCCAGTCGCTGCGCCGCCGGCGCGTGGGGATGCGCGTCAGGATAATGCCCAGGATCACCGAACCCACGGTGACCAGGGCCCCGGTCATGAACCACTTGCGCTGGCTGTCGGCCTGCATCACCTCGACCTGACGCCGATACTCGTCGGCCGAATCGCGGGACTCGATCAGTTCCTGCTCCAGCCGGCGGTTCTCGCGTTGAATCTCCTGCGGCCGCTCCGCGATATCCCGCAGCTCTTCCAGTTCCGACTCCATATCCGCGATCCGGGCCTGGAGTTCATCTCGCTCGGTCGTCAGTTCGTTGCGCCGGTCCAGCAACTCCGCGATCCGGCCCTCCTGATCATCCGCACCGGAACGGATCTCGGCCAGCTCGGCCTCGACCTCGGCCAGGCGCTCGCGGGAGTGCGGCTCGTCCTGCAAATAGCGGGTCAGGATCCACGCCTCGTTGCCACTGGGCAGCCGCACCCGGCTCCAGCCGTCACCGGACTGTTCCATCACCGTGACCGGCTGCCCGGCGCGCACCGCACTGACAATGCGGTTCTGGTTCGAGGGGCCGCCGCGCACGCCGACCTCGAGTTCCTCACTGACATAGCGCGTCTGCTGCGCGGCCGCCCCGCTCCAGGCCACCAGCATCACGCTCCCCAGAACCAGCGCCATCACGCGCATCGACCACCGTTTCATCGTCATTTCCGCTGCCATCTCTTGATTCGCCCGGGATCTCCGGCGCCGCATTCTACAGGGGGCAGAAAGCCGCGCACGCAAAGCCGTACCGGGGGTTGATCGAGTTCACATTCCGGCTTCCTGACACTTACACGAACCGCTCGCGCACGGCCCGCGAGGGGAACGTGATCAGATCAAATGCCACCGGAAGCAGACGCCGCACTTGCGCCGCCGCGACCGCCAGCAGGTACAGGATACCCGCTAGCACCGCCAGCACGAGCGTCAGCAGGCCGCCCAGAATAACCCGGGTCGCCTGTAGCACCCCCACCAGCCAGATCGGCGCCAGCGCAACGATCAGGGGTACCAGAAGGCCCAGAACCGCGCCCACCGACTGCTCGAACAGGTTCAGGGTCGGCGGCAACGCGTCGCCCCCGGCCAGCAGGGTATCCATCAACTCCTGACGATACGCCACCCACTCCAGATGAAAGCCGCCCAGCGCGGAGATCAGCGCGAGCACGGCCAGCGCAACGCCTGCCACCACCACCAGCGCCCGGCGCACGCCCTCACTACCATCCATCATCGCCTGCGGCAGCAGACGGGACACGCCGCGGGCCTCGGCCAGCAGCCAGCCGGAGACCGCCGCGGCCCCCAGCAGGGTCGCCACCACCAGATCCGGGAAGGCCACCCCGCCGGCCTCCAGCGAGGCCGGAAACTGCGTCCCCAGGGCCGGATCGAACAGCCGCTGGTACACCACCACGGCCACCGCGGTCAGCACCAGCCCGGCCGCGCCCAGCAGCCACTGACTGCCGGCCTGGGCATACGCGGGCAGGTGCCGCTGCGCCGGATGGTCCCGGTTCTCGCAGTTCGCCAGACCGTTATCCAGGCGCTCGCCCTGGCGTTGCAGGTCGGCCAGGCGCCGTTGTACCTGCTCCAGGCGCCCGGTCAATTCGTGCAACGGGGCTTCCAGGCGTCGCCGCGCCGACAGCAGGCCACGCGCCATCTGTCGGTGCTCCTCCATGCCGAGCCGTGCAATCCGCAACACCGTTTCCTGAATGTCCTGCGCCAGGCGCTGCCCCTGCGGGCTTTCACTTACCGGCGTACTGACCAGCGCCTCCAGCCGGCTGACCCAGCCCGGCTCGGCGGACAGGCGCCCCTCGTCGCGGACATAGGCATCTTCCAACTCTCGCAGGGTCTCGTGAACCTGCTGGCGCAGATCGGGGATCTCGGCCAGATCGTGGCCCACCAGGCGAGCGTAACGCCGCTCCAGGGCATGGACCGCCACATGAACGCGTTCGGCCTCCAGCCGAGCCAGGTGGGCGTGGTGCCAGCGCTGGGTCGCGTCGCGCAGATGCAGCACCTGCCGCCGCAGGGCACACGTCAGGCGTGTCACGCCGCCGGTCAGCCCCACCAGCAGGCGGCGCAAGGGCCGCCGTGCCAGGTCCAGCACCACGATTGCGACCACGATCCCCAGCACCCACAGCATTACAGTGACGGCCACGACTCCCCCTCGCTTGTTGTTCTTTCAGGCATGGTCCGCGCCCGCCACCTCGGGCGCAACTCCGGGCCCCACCAACCGGTTACCTGATTATGTCGAATCGTTCCGGTTCCCGTCTCCACGCCGGGCCAATCACGCTCAAGTTTGCCGCGCCCGCGCCGATACCCGAATTAAATCCCCGGAGACCTCGCGATGCTCAGCCTCGACCTCATGCCGGCACCCGAACCGGCCCGCACCGAGAACCCCGCCTGGCTCGACGCCGGCTTCACCGCCGGCTGGCTCCCGGCCTTCCGCAACCGCCGCACCGGCGAGGTTCGCGCCAGCCACCTGGAAGACGGGCGCCTGGCCTGTACCCACATCCTGGATACGGTCCCGACCGCGTGGGTGGCCGAGCACGACGATCAGGGCCGCCCCGGCGCCCTGATCGCCGACATCCAGGCCGGCTACCTGCGCGGCGACCGCTTCTTCACCCTCGCGGAACTGCTACGGTATCCCTCCGACGCCTGATCCGGGGCACGCAGAGCTCTCGACAGGTTGTCCCAGGACGTTCCGAGGACAACCTAATCAGCCCCACCCCCGGGGCTGTCGGCGCACCGCCGAATCCCGTCGCAATTGCTTTTGCGCGCGGGTTTCGGTCCAATACCGGCCTTTTCCCCGAGCGGCGCTCCCATGCAGAAGAATCAGTACGATCGCGACGAACTCCTGGCCTGTGGCTACGGCAACATGTTCGGTCCGGGCAACGCCCAGTTGCCGGTCCCCAACATGCTGATGATGGACCGGGTCCTGGAGATCAACAGCGACGGCGGCCAGTACGGCAAGGGCGAGATGATCGCCGAGCTGGATATCAATCCCGACCTCTGGTTCTTCGCCTGCCACTTCCCCGGCGACCCGGTGATGCCCGGCTGCCTCGGCCTCGACGCCATGTGGCAGCTGGTCGGCTTCTACCTCGCATGGCTCGGCAATCCGGGACGCGGGCGCGCCCTGGGGGTGGGCGAGGTCAAGTTCACCGGGCAGGTCCTGCCGACGGCCAAGAAGGTCACCTACCATATCGACATGAAGCGCGTGATCTCGCGCAAGCTGGTCCTCGGCATCGGCGACGGCATCGTCAAGGTCGACGGCCGCCCGATCTACGAGGCCCACGACCTCCGCGTCGGCCTGTTCACCTCCACCGAAAACTTCTAGCCCCACCGGCTCCCACCATCACAAGCGCGGGAGCCTGTGTTCTTCGCCCTCTCACGTTTCCCTGCCTTCTACCCGCCGCCTGCCTCGTGGTGGCTGGTCCTGGAGTGGCATCCGGTGTTTACGAGCCTTCGGTCCGCGTACCGCCGATTGTTGGCTAGGCCTGGTTCGGCATCCGGTGTTTATGGTGCCTTCGTCCGGCCACCTGCCAGGCGCTGACTCGCCAGCGCGCCCCGAGGTACTTCTTTGCTCGTGCAAAGAAGTACCCAAGAAACACGCCCGACTGCCGCGACCCCGGCCCGCTGCGCGGGCCGGGGTTTCCCTCGCTCCGAGGGTTTTCGCGGGCGGCGCTGAACTCGCTGCGCCTGCGGCTCCGCTCAGACATCCAGCGCCT